>NZ_JASUTP010000029.1:0-19387 GCF_030445475.1 Thermodesulfobacterium sp.
TGAGTTAATCAAGCCTGTTGCGTTGGAAGAGGGTTTGAGGTTTGCGATTAGAGAAGGTGGAAGGACTGTTGGTGCTGGTGTAGTAACTAAAATAATAGAGTAAAAGTAATATAGGGGTTTTTAAAGATGGCTAAAAAGGGAGAGGCAAGGGTAATTATTCATTTACAGTGCACGGAATGTAAAAGAATTAATTATACTACTACCAAAAACAGAAGAAATACGCCTGATAGGTTAGAGCTTAAAAAGTATTGTCCTTGGGATAGAAGACATACTATACATAAGGAAGTGAAAAAATAATGGTAGGCCAGTAGCTCAACTTGGCAGAGCATCGGACTCCAAATCCGAAGGTTGGGGGTTCAAGTCCCTCCTGGCCTGCCATTTTTTATTTTTTAGGATAGGGTTTTTATGGCTTTAAAAGATCAAGATTTAAACAAAGAAAATTTTAAAGATAGGGTGGTAAGATTTTTAAAAGAGGTTAAAATAGAAGCTAAAAAGATTACGTGGGCTCCTAAGAAACAGGTTTTTATGGGAACGTTGATGGTGGTGATTTTTAGTCTTTTTATAGGTGCATATTTAGGAATTTTGGATATAATATATAACTTCATAATCTCTATTTTGGTGAGGTAAGGTGGCTAAAGTTTGGTATTCAGTACAGGTTTGGTCTGGGTGGGAAGAAAAGGTTAAAGCTATGGTAGAAGAACTTTTGTCCCGCAAGGGAATGTCTAATAAGGTAGAACGCTTTTTTGTACCTCCTTCAAAGGAGATAGAGGTTACTTTTTCTCCGGAGAAGCAATTTGTTAAGTTTTTTTATTCTGGATACTTTTTGATGCTAGGTGAAATAGATGAAGAGTTAAAAGAAGAGATAAAGAGGCTTGAAGGTGTTCTTGATGTGATAGGTGGGGATAGGCTTTATGTTTTTAGAACCGAAGAGGTTGAAAAGCTTATTTCTCAGTTGGTAGTAGAAGAAATAAAGCCTAAACCTCGTTATCAATTTACTCAAGGTGATAGAGTTAGGATTACGGAAGGGCCTTTTGCCAACTTTATAGGGGTGGTAGATGAGGTTAAGCCTGACAAAGGTAAGGTTAAGGTGCTGGTAAGTATATTTGGAAGAGAGACTCCTGTAGAAATAGAGTTTGCTTATTTACAGAAGATTTAAGGGGGATAGAGAGGTATGGCTAAAAAAGTAATAGCACAAATAAAATTACAACTTCCTGCAGGTCAAGCTACTCCGGCACCACCTGTTGGTCCGGCGTTGGGTCAGCATGGTGTTAATATCATGGAGTTTGTTAAGGCGTTTAACGAAAAGACCCGCGGACAGGAAGGTTATATTATTCCTGTGGTGATTACTGTTTATGCAGACCGTTCTTTTACTTTTGAGTTGAAGACTCCGCCTGCTTCGGTGCTTATTAAAAAAGCGATCGGTATCGAAACAGGAGCTCATGCTCCTGGTAAGGAGATAGTAGGTAAGATTACTCGTAAACAGTTAGAAGAGATAGCTAAAATGAAGATGAAAGATCTTACGGCAGCATCTTTAGAGGCTGCTATTAGGACTATAGAAGGCACAGCCAGAAGTATGGGAGTTCAAATCGTAGATTAAGGAGAGGTGGTATGGCTAAGCATGGTAAGAAGTATAGAGAGGCTTTGGCTAAAGTTGATAGAACGAAAAAATATACCTTTGAAGAGGCGGTTAAACTTGCTTTAGATACAGCTTATGCTAATTTTGATGAAACGGTAGAGGTGGCGGTAAAATTGGGAGTTGACCCAAGGCATGCAGACCAAATGGTTAGAGGGTCTGTGGTTTTGCCTCATGGAACAGGAAAAACACCTCGGGTATTAGTTTTTGCTAAAGGAGATAAAGCTAAAGAAGCTTTAGAGGCTGGTGCAGATTATGTAGGTGACGAAGATCTTATTGAAAAAATTCAAAAAGAAAATTGGCTTGAGTTCGATAAAGTAATAGCTACTCCAGATATGATGCCTGCTGTTAGTAAGTTAGGTAAAATCTTAGGGCCAAGAGGTCTTATGCCAAGCTCTAAGACAGGGACAGTAACTTTTGATGTGGCTAAAGCGGTAAAAGACATTAAGGCAGGTAAGGTTGATTTTAAGGTAGATAGAGGTGCGGTGGTTCATGTTCCTGTAGGTAAGGTTTCTTTTGGTGAAAAGAAAATTTTGGAAAACATGGCTGCATTTTTTGAAGCTTTATTAAAGGCTAAGCCTCCTGCAGCCAAGGGACAATATATAAAGAGTATTGCTATCTCTACTACGATGGGCCCTGGCATTAAGGTTGACCCTAACGAGGTAAAAAATTTAATCCAGAGATATTCTGGAGATTAATTTAGAGGTTTGTGCCCCTTGAGGTCCTTCAAGAGCAGGGTATCTCTTGGGGCCAAAGATTAGTAGGTGCCATTTTGGCTTAAATGAGGAAGCTTCCTCAGCCTACTATAGGCGAAAGGGTACCCTTTCAGGTGTTTAAATTTTTTAAGGAGGTATAGAATTGCTTACCCGAGCTCGTAAGGCAGAAATCATTAAAGATGTAAAAGAGAAATTTGTTAAGTCGCAGGGGGTTTTTGTAACTTCTTTTAAAGGATTTACGGTAGCTGAGAGCAATGAAATAAGAAAACTTATCAGGGAAAAGGGAGGCGAATTTAGGGTTATTAAAAATACACTTATCAGGATTGCCTCTGAAAATACAGATTTTAAACCTATAAACGATTATATCGAAGGGCCTACAGCTTTGGTTTTTGCATATCAAGACCCGGTAGAGATTGCTAAGGTTTTAAACGATTTTGTAAAAAAACATCCATCTTTACAAATAAAAGGTTTTGTAATACAGGGCAAAGGTTATAAACCTGAATACATTGAAGATTTAGTTAAACTTCCTCCAAGAGAGGTTTTGTTGGCTCAGGTTCTTGGTACTATACAGGCTCCAGTGTCCAACTTTGTTGGAGTGTTGGCGGCTATTATCAGGAATTTCCTTTATGTGCTTAAGGCTATTGAAGAAAAGAAGGCAAAAGGTGAGTAAAATTTAAAAATAGAAAAAAAGCAAAAGGAGGGATTAGGAAATGCCAGTAACCAAAGAGGAAGTCATCGAGTTTATCGCCAACATGACTGTTTTAGAACTTTCTCAATTCATCAAAGAGTTGGAGGAGAAGTTTGGTGTAACTGCGGCTGCTCCTGTGGCAGCTGTGGCAGCTGTGGGTGCTGTGGCTGGTGCTTCTGCTGAAGCTGCTCCAGCTGAGGAAAAAACAGAATTTGATGTAATTTTGACTGAAGCTGGTGCCAACAAGATTAATGTAATCAAGGTGGTAAGGGAAATTACAGGATTAGGGTTAAAAGAGGCTAAGGATTTAGTTGAAAGTGCGCCCAAGCCAGTAAAAACTGGCGTTAGCAAGAACGAAGCAGAAGAGATTAAGAAAAAATTAGAAGAAGTAGGTGCCAAAGTAGAAATCAAGTAAGCCTTGCATAGTTTAAAACTTTATTTTCTAAAATCTACTTTTTCAAAGGGTTTCCCCTATTTTTGGGGAAACCCTTTTTGTCATTTATAAAAATCCGGGGAGGGGATCATAAAAATGCTAAACAACCAAAGGAATGTATCTATTCGTAAAAGTTTTGCTAAAACAAAACAGATCCAAGAAGTACCTAATCTTTTAAAAATACCTAAGGAATCCTATGAGAAGTTTTTACAGGCCAAAACCCCTCCAGAAAACAGACTAGACGTAGGTATTCATAGGTGTTTTAAATCAGTATTTCCGATAAGAGATTACTCTGAGACAGCGGTTTTAGAATATATAGATTATAAAATTTTAGAACCAAAATATACCCCGGAAGAGGCTAAAGATAAAGGTTTAACCTATGAAGCTCCGATGAAATTAAAGGTAAGGTTGGTAACCTATGACTTAGACCCAGAAACTGGTATAAAGAGTATTAAAGATGTTAAAGAGCAAGAGGTATATTTTGGCACCATTCCTTTGATGACTGAAGACGGAAGGTTTATCATAAATGGGACAGAACGTGCTATTGTCAATCAACTTCAGCGTTCTCCTGGTGTTGTCTTTGAAAAAGAAAAAACTCATGCTAAAGCAGGTAGGTTAACCTATATTGCAAGAGTTATTCCGGTTAAAGGGTCTTGGTTAGACTTTATTTATGATTATAAAGGGAGATTTTTTGTAAGAATAGACAAAAGAAAAAACATTTTAGCTACTGTTTTTCTTAAGGCTATGGGAATGACTGAGGAAGAAATTTTATCTATCTTTTATCCTACAGAGACTTACTTAATCTTAGAGGAAGGTGTAGAAAGAGTTTTAGATTACGAACTTTTAGCAGGCCAAAAAGCAGATTTTGATATCGTTAATCCAGAGACCGGAGAGGTTATCTTAAAAAAAGGCAAGGTTATTACCGCAGGGTTGATAAAAAAACTAAAAAGGTTAGGTATTACCTCTATAAAATTGACTGACGAAGCTCTGATAGGTAAGATTTGTGCTAAAGATGTGGTAGACCCAGCAGGTACTGGTGAGGTTCTTTTAGAGACCAACCAGGAAATAACTAAGGAAAAATTAGATTTACTTAGAGAGAAAGGTATAAACGAGGTAAAAGTTCTTTTTATAAATCCTCATTACTATACTTCTTCTGTGAGAGAGGCTTTAAAAAGTGATAAAGCAAAAAACAGGGAAGAGGCTCTTATCGAAATCTATAGAAAAATGCGTCCTTCAAGCCCTGTAAGTTATGAAGTGGCAGAGGCTTACTTTAGGTCTCTCTTTTTTGATCCTGAGACTTATGACCTTTCAGAAATAGGCCGTTATAAAATCAACCTACGTTTAAACTTAGATATTCCAATTACTCAAAGGGTACTTACTAGGCAAGACGTGATAGCCATTTTAAAGGAATTGATAAGACTTAGGGAAAGAGAGGAAGAAGGAGACGATATAGACAGTCTTTCCAACAGAAGGGTTAGAGCAGTAGGAGAATTGGTAGAAAATCAGTTTCTTATAGGTCTTATGCGGATGGAAAGGGCGATAAAAGAAAAACTCCAGCTTCAAGACCTTGAAGAGATAACCCCTGTAGAGCTTATAAACAGCAAACCTGTTGTGGGTGCGGTAAAAGAGTTTTTTGCCCAGGGTCAGCTTTCTCAGTTTATGGACCAAACCAACGTTCTCTCCATGCTTACCCATAAAAGAAGACTTTCTGCTTTAGGACCAGGTGGTTTGACCAGAGAAAGGGCAGGTTTTGAGGTTAGAGACGTTCATCCCAGTCATTATGGAAGGATCTGTCCTATCGAAACCCCTGAAGGTCCAAACATCGGTTTGATTGTTTCTCCTACCACGTTTGCCCAGACCAATCCTTATGGATTTTTAGAAACACCATATAGAATGGTTAAAGATGGTAGGGTTACAGATCAAGTAATTTACTTGAATGCTGCTGAAGAAAAAGATTTGGTTATAGCTCAATCTACTATTAGACTGGATAAACAAGGAAATATTTTGGATGAATATGTTCCTGCCAGAAAAAACGGAGAGTTCGTTATAGCTCATAGGGACGAGGTTGATTTGATAGACCTTATGCCTGCTCAGGTGGTTAGTGTTTCCAGTTCTTTGATCCCCTTCCTTGAACACGATGACGCTAACCGTGCACTTATGGGATCTAACATGCAACGACAGGCTGTCCCTTTGATAAAAACTAAGGCTCCTTTGGTCGGTTCTGGTATGGAAAAGGTGGTGGCTTTAAACTCAGGTATGGTGGTAGTGGCAGAAGCTGATGGTGTGGTTGAAGATGTAGACAGCACCCGGATAGTGGTAAAATATGATCCTAAAGAAGGAGAGCTTCCTGAAGTAAAAATTTATGAGTTAATTAAATGGAAAAACTCTAACCAGAATACTTGCTTTTCACAAAGACCTATCGTGAAACCAGGACAGAGGGTTAAAAAAGGAGAGATTTTGGCAGACGGGCCCTCTATTAGCCAAGGAGAATTAGCGTTGGGTAAAGATGTTTTGGTAGCTTTTATGCCTTGGAGAGGTTATAATTTTGAGGACTCTATCATCATTTCTGAAAGGTTGGTGAGAGACGATGTTTTTACCTCTATTCATATAGAGGAGTTTGAATGTGTTGCCAGGGAGACTAAGCTTGGAAGAGAAGAAATTACAAGGGATCTCCCTAACGTAAGTGAAGAACTTTTAACCAATCTTGATGAAAGCGGTATAATAAAAATAGGGAGTTATGTAAAACCTGGAGATATTTTAGTAGGGAAGGTAACCCCTAAAGGAGAGACAACTCTTACTCCTGAGGAAAAACTTTTAAGAGCTATTTTTGGAGAAAAAGCAAAAGATGTAAAAGACACTTCTTTAAGAGTTCCTGCAGGTATAGAAGGTATTGTAATAGATACCAAGATTCTTACCCGAAAAGGTATAGAAAAAGATGCAAGAGCTAAACAAAAGGAAGATGAAACTATAGCTAAACTTTTGAGAAACCAAGCAGCTGTTTTAGAAGTTCTTTTTAGATATACAGTAAACAGATTGGCTTATGTTTTAAATGGAGAGGTAGCTACTGCTGAGCTTGAAAGAGAGGGGCAGGTTTTTATCAACAAGGGAGAGGCTTTGACCTTAGAGAAACTTAAGACTTTGCCTACTTCTCTGTTAACTAAGTTGAAAGATATAGTTCCCTCGGCTAAAAAAGAGGTAGTTTCTGAGATTATAAAAGCTTATGAAAAGAGGAGAAAAGAGATTATAGAAGAGTATGAAACACACATTAATAGGATAAAGAAAGGAGATGAACTGCCCCCTGGTGTTTTAAAGGTGGTGAAGGTTTATGTAGCCATGAAGAGAAAGCTTCAGCCAGGAGATAAGATGGCAGGAAGACATGGAAACAAAGGTGTGGTTTCTAAAATCGTTCCTATCGAGGACATGCCCTATTTGCCTGACGGAACTCCGGTAGATATGATCCTTTCACCTTTAGGTGTTCCTTCTCGTATGAACATAGGTCAGCTTCTTGAAACTCATCTGGGATGGGCTTGTAAGGAGTTAGGTGAGAAGTTAAGCAAATTGGCTCAAGAATATCAGGTAGAAAGTGTAAAGGCGCTTTTAAAAGAGATTTTTTATGAAGACGAATATGAGAAGTTAGTAGAAGGTAAGACTGATGAAGAAATATTAGAGCTTGCTAAAGGTTTTGCGGATGGAATTCCTATTGCTACTCCTGTTTTTGCAGGGGCTAAGGAGGAAGAGATTAAAAAGTGGTTGTCTTTAGCTGGGTTAAATGAAAGTGGAACTACTGTTCTTTATAATGGTATGACAGGAGAACCTTTCTCTGAACCGGTAACCGTAGGTTATATGTATATGTTAAAACTTCATCACTTGGTTGATGATAAGATCCATGCTCGTTCTACTGGGCCTTACTCCTTAATAACCCAGCAACCCCTTGGAGGAAAATCTCAGTTCGGTGGGCAGAGATTGGGAGAGATGGAAGTCTGGGCTATAGAGGCTTATGGAGCTGCTTATACTCTTCATGAGTTCCTTACGGTTAAAAGTGACGATGTAGAAGGACGTACCAAGATGTATGAAAAACTGGTTAAAGGTAAAAACTTCTTAGAAGGAGGTATGCCTGAAAGCTTTAAGGTGTTAACCAAAGAGTTACAAGGTCTTTGCCTTGATATAGAAACTATAGAAGAATAAAAAACAAAAGGGGGGTGTTTATATAATGAAAGAACTCCTTTCTATTTTAGAAAAACCTAAAGATGTAATGAAAATAAAGGCATTAAAAATAGGATTAGCCTCTCCTGAAAAAATAAGAGAATGGAGCTACGGAGAGGTTAAAAAACCAGAGACGATTAACTATAGAACTTTGAAGCCTGAAAAGGATGGTTTATTTTGTGCTAAAATTTTTGGTCCTATTAGGGATTATGAGTGTCTTTGTGGTAAGTATCGTGGAATGAAACATAGAGGGGTTATCTGTGAGAAGTGCGGGGTTGAGGTTATCCAGAGCAAGGTTAGAAGAGAAAGAATGGGACATATTGAGTTGGCTGCACCGGTAGCTCATATTTGGTATTTAAGAAGTATTCCCTCTAAAATAGGTCTTTTACTCAACATGACACTTAAAGAAGTAGAATCTATTCTTTATTTAGAAAGATATGTAGTCATAGAAAGCCAAGTAGAAGAATTTCCTGTGGGTACCATTCTTACTGAAGATAAATACTACGCTTTAAAAGAGATGTATGGAGACCAGATAGTAGCTGATACAGGGGCTTCAGCTATTTATGAGCTTTTAAGAAACATAGACCTTGATAAGCTTATTCAGGATATCCAGATAGAGCTTCAAACCACTCACAGTGAGGCTCGCAGAAAGAAACTTGGTAAAAGACTTCAGATAGCTAGAGCATTTAAACAGTCAGGTAATAGGCCTGAATGGATGATTTTAAAGGTTATACCAGTTATTCCACCTGAGTTGAGGCCTTTAGTACCTTTAGAGGGGGGTAGATTTGCTACCTCAGACTTAAACGACCTTTACAGAAGGGTTATCAACCGTAACGTGAGACTTAAAAAGTTGATAGACCTTGATGCTCCTGAAATAATTTTGAAAAACGAAAAGAGGATGTTACAAGAGGCTGTTGATGCCCTTTTTGATAACGGAAGAAGAGGACGTCCTGTGATGGGGCCTAATAGAAGGCCTTTAAAAAGTCTTTCTGATATTCTTAAGGGTAAACAAGGTAGATTTAGACAGAATCTTTTAGGTAAAAGAGTGGATTTTTCAGGTAGGTCTGTTATTACCGCAGGTCCTGAGTTACGAATGTATCAGTGTGGTTTGCCTAAGAAGATGGCTTTAGAACTTTTTAAACCCTATATTTATGGTTGGTTAGAAAAGCATGGATATGCTACCAACATCAAAACCGCTAAAAGGTTGGTGGAAGAGGAACATCCTGCAGTTTGGGATGCCCTTGATGAGATCGTAAAAGAATATCCGGTAATGTTAAACCGTGCTCCTACTTTGCATAGGTTAGGTATTCAGGCCTTTGAACCAGTGTTGATAGACACAAAGGCTATCCAGTTACATCCACTGGTCTGTGTAGCTTATAACGCTGACTTTGACGGAGACCAGATGGCTGTGCACGTTCCGCTTTCGGTAGAGGCGCAGATAGAAAATAGAGTTCTTATTCTTTCAACCAACAACATTCTTCTTCCTGCAAACGGTATTCCTGTAGTTTATCCTACCCAAGATATGGTTTTAGGAATTTACTACATGACGTTAGAACGTCCTTTTGCGAAGGGAGAAGGTAAAGTTTTTAGAGATAAAGATGAGGTGATCCTTGCATATCAGACAGGAGCTGTCCATCTACAAGCGAAGATAAAGGTAAGGATTGATGGTAAACTTTTAGATACAACGGTAGGTAGAGTCCTGTTTTCGACCATCGTTCCCGAAGAGATTCCTTTTGAAGAGTATAATAAACCATTGACCAAAAAAGAGCTTCAAAAGTTGATAGACATTTCTTATCGTAGAGCAGGTATTAAGAAAACAGTAATTTTTGCGGATAAATTAAAAGATTTGGGGTTTGCACAAGCTACTGAAGCTGCTCTTTCTATTTCTGTGGATTATCTTACCATTCCTAAGAAAAAAGCGGAAATTTTGGCTGAGGCAGATAGAAAGATTGCAGAGATCTGGGAGCAGTATAGAGAAGGTTTGATCACCGAGAGTGAAAGGTATAACAAAGCAATAGATATATGGTCTAATGCTACTGAGCGTGTTACTGAAGAGATGATTAAAGAAATGGAAACCAAGGAATATATCGGACCTAACGGAGAGAAAGTGATAGGTCCCAGCTTTAACCCAGTCTACATCATGGCCTTTTCTGGAGCTCGTGGTTCTAAAGATCAGATAAGGCAGCTTGCTGGTATGAGAGGTTTGATGGCTAAACCCTCTGGAGAAATTATTGAAACACCGATTAAAAGTAATTTCAGAGAAGGGCTTTCAGTTTTGGAATACTTTGTGTCTACCCATGGAGCCCGTAAAGGACTTGCAGACACAGCTTTAAAAACCGCTAATGCCGGATATTTAACAAGAAAATTAGTAGATGTTGCTCAAGACTGTGTGGTAACTGAAGAAGATTGTGGAACCATAGATGGTATAGAGGTAGGTCATCTTATTGAGGCAGGTGAGATTATCGAACCTGTTTGGGATAGAGTGTTGGGAAGGGTTGCCTTAGAAGATATTTTAGACCCTATTACAGGAGAGGTATTGATCGAAGCTAATCAAGAAATAGATGAAGAAGGGGTTAAAAAGCTTAAAGAAGCAGGAATAGAGAAGGTCATGATAAGGTCTGTGCTTACCTGTGAGGCAAAGCATGGAGTTTGTAGAAAGTGTTATGGAAGAGACCTTGCTACTGGAAAGTTGGTAGAGATAGGAGAAGCCGTAGGGATTATTGCCGCTCAGTCTATTGGAGAACCTGGAACTCAGCTTACGATGAGAACCTTCCACATCGGAGGTGCGGTAGGTAAGGCTTTAGAACAAAGCGAACACAGAGCTCAGTCAAGAGGTTTGATAAAGTTTCTTAATTTAAGACTGGTTAGAAGGGAAGATGGTACTTTAGTGGCTTTAAACAGACAAGGAGAGATTGCTATCGTGTCTCCTGACGGTAGGATTTTAGAAAAATATCCAGTCACCTATGGTGCTAAGATTAAAGTAGAAGAAGGTCAAGAGGTAAAACCTGGAGACCTCTTGGTAGAATGGGATCCTTATACCACACCTATCATCGCCGAAGTTTCTGGAAGGGTAAAGTTTGGAGATATCATAGACGGGGTAACGGTTGATGAAAAGATAGACGTAACCACCGGTAGAGCAAGTATTATCGTAAGAGACTACAAACTTACCGACTATAGACCAAGGATTTCTATCAAAGATGAGAAAGGAAGAACCATCGACCTTCCAGACGGAAGAGGTAAAGCCAGATATGAGCTACCGGTAGGAGCTATCATCAGCGTTCAAGAAGGAGAGATGGTAAAGGCAGGAGATATCATCGCAAGAATTCCTCGAGAAACTTTGAAAGCTAAAGACATTACCGGAGGTCTTCCTAAGGTTACCGATTTATTTGAAGCACGTAAACCTAAAGAGTATGCTACTATCACTGAGATCGATGGAACGGTAGTGTTTGAAAAAGAAGCCAGAGGTAAGAAAAAGATAGTTATTCAACCTGAGGTAGGAGAGCCTTTAGAGTACTATATCTCTAAAGGTAAACATATTTTGGTAAGAGAAGGCGATGTGGTTAAAGCTGGAGATCCTTTGGTGGAAGGTTCTCCTAACCCTCACGATATCCTAAAAGTTAAAGGAGTTAAAGGGGTTGCAAGGTTTTTGGTTGAAGAGATTCAGGAAGTTTACAGACTTCAAGGTGTTAAGATAAACGACAAACACTTTGAGGTTATCGTAAAACAGATGCTTAAAAAAGTGAAAATAAAAGACCCAGGCGATACCAATTTTATGATCGGTGAGTATGTGGATAAGGTTAAGTTTGAAGAGGAAAACGAAAAAATCATAGCTACTGGAGGTAAACCAGCAGTAGCCGAACCTGTAATCCTTGGTATAACAAAAGCAGCCTTGCTTACTGATTCCTGGTTGTCTGCTGCCTCCTTCCAGGAAACTACGAGAGTTCTTACCGAGGCCTCTATTGCCGGTAAGGTAGACTATCTAAAGGGACTAAAAGAAAACGTAATCATTGGAAGGTTAATTCCTGCAGGGACAGGAAGGATTGTTTACGAAGAAAAAGGATGGCTGTAAGACCAAATAGACTTTAAATAAAAAAGGGAGGGTTTCAAAAACCCTCCCTTTTTTATTTGTTTTTAAAGGATTGAATTTTTGAGCTTACTTTTTAAGTCCTATTTTCTGAAGCAAAATCTGATATCTGTTAAAATCTGTTCTTTTAAGATAGTTTAAAAGAGCCCTTCTCTGACCGATCAACTTCATAAGACCTCTTCTTGAATGAAAGTCTTTGCGATGAGTTTTTAGGTGTTCCTCCAGTTGTTTTATCCTTGCGGTTAGCAAGGCAATCTGAACCTCTGGAGAACCTGTGTCGTTGGGGTGACGCTGGAAAGTTTGGATGATCTCTTGCTTTAACTCCGGGTCTAAAGGCATACACTCAACCTCCTTTTTGTATTTTTAAGCCTGGGGAAGGCTTATTCCACCCCCAAGCAGTTATCTTAAATATAACTGATTTTTGAAAAAATACAAACCTAAGTTTGGCCTATTGCCTTTTTGTCTAAAATTTTTTTAGCAGTAATGTTAATTTAATGTTGAAAAAATTTTTTAATGATATTTTATGAGGTTTTTATTTTGATATTTCAATTCTGTTTGTTATGGTTTTTATTAAAATAGAGAAGTGCAAAGATGTTTAAAAGAGGAATCTGGGTTTTGGTTCTTCTAATCTTGATAAACTTGATTTTTGTATCATGGGCTCTTGCTAAGAGGGAGGTAAGGTCAGAATTGTTAAAAACTGAAGGAGTTTATGTAATCAACGTGGTAACGGGATCTCCAGCCGCTAAAGCAGGATTAAACCCAGGAGATATCATTTTAACGATTAACAACCAGCCGGTTTCTGTAGAAAACATAAAAACTCTTGTCTTATCAGGGACTCTCAGTGGGAACAACCCCAACATCGTGATGTCAGTTTTAAGAAACGGCAAGATTTTTAATGTTTCTACCCATGTACACCCGGAAAATCCAAACTTAGGGGTTGTGGTTAGAGCTCCTCAGGAAATAAAAAGAGTTTCTTCTGATAGTTATTCAGGGCAGAGGTTGATAGAAAAGGCAAACAAAAAAGTGGAGGTTTATGAAGTTTCTGAAAAAGATAGTTTATTTACCAAAGTTTCTTCTATCAACGTTTTAGACGCAGTTTTCATAGATAAAAACACCGGAGAGATTACGTTTGTTGGACATTATGATGACAGGTATAAAACTGGTCCTCTACCTTATTTTCAGATATTAGACGAGGCTTTGAAATATCCCTATCCATCTTTTTCTTTAGACCCAACCCCAAACACAGAAAGGGCGTTAAAAGAGATAAAAAATATTTTTGATAAAGAGATCTCAAGGGTTAGTAGAGACCCAAGTTATGGGACTAACTGGTTGTCAAGTATTTTTAAAGAGATTTTATATTCTGATAACCAGCTGCCAGAAAAACAGATACTTTTAGCAAGGCTTAAGAAATTTTCTATAACCCCAGAGGAATTTAATGCTTATCTTAGGTGGGATCCAAAATCAAAAAATTGGAGGTTTGACAGCAAAGAGCAGCTTGAGATGTATTTTAATCTGCAAAGTTTTTTCATTAAAGTCTTTAAGGCGTTAGGATTTGAGGGTAAGTATGGGCAGGCTGTGGTGGAATGGTGGGGATTTCAGAAGTTTGCAGAAGCGTATGGTATGGAAAATGCGGGACACTGGTTTAGACAAGTTTACGAAACAATGGGACTTATAGAGGATTTTGAAAAAATAAGGACTTTGTTTAATACCGGTCAGATAGATAATTGGGAAGCCACTCGGAGATTACTATTTCTTTTTTACGTAAACCTTTTTAAAGGTATTGGGGTAGACGAACATACCATAAATGATCTATTAAGAAGAGCCCCAAAAACAGGCAAAATAGACTTAGAACTAAGCGAATTTGCTAATAAAAGAGTAGAAAAAATCCAATCAGAGTTCCTTATAGATTTTTTAATAAATAACCTTGTTTTAAGTGATACTTTTCTAAAAAAGCGTTTTAGACTGCCGGCGATTGAAGTTAAGCCTACTTACTATAACCTTCCCTCGGATACATATATGGCTAAAATTTTCTTTTATGCAGACTATACTTTAAAATACTTAACCACAATAAACCCTGAGACAGCGACTCTTAAAGATTTTGATCCTTTTGTGGCTTACCTCAGTAAAAAAGCTGAGGAAAAGGGAAAAGGCAAAGAGTTTCAGATGATGCAAAGTGGTTTTGATAGATACTGGCTTTTTCCTGGGAGAGTTGAGTTAAAGGTTAGTCAAGATAAATCAGCGATTTATTTTGGGAAATCTGAGGTTAAAATTGGTAGTGAAAGTCTATCTTCAGGTATGCCTTCTTGGTATAATGAGATCTTAAAAGAATATTCACAAACATTAACAGAAAGATACGAAGAATTTGCTCAGATATTTCCTTCTCTTCATACTATGCGAGAGGTTCAGAAGATAATAGCTTTAGCCAGATGGATTCATGTCAATGGTCTTAAGGTAACCTTGCCGCATTACCAAAAAGTAGAGTTAGAAAGCCTTGATGGGGTTACTGGAACTACAGTAGCCGCCTTTTATTCTTCAAAAACAAGAGATACCTTTTCCTTTTTTGTTGAAAACCATGGAGGAGGTATAGACTATACTGAAAAAAGTAATGCTTGGATACAGGGAAAGTATATAGAAACCAAAGATGCACTTCATCAGCTTGCAGCAAGCTCAGCTTTAGCTGAAAAGGCTGTAGCTTCAGCCCTTGCAGGCGACCTTGAGGCTGCCAGAGCCCTTGCTGAAAAAAGTGCTCAAGCTATGGTTGGTCATATCGACCTTGGGAGCTTAGGGATTAAAATACCTCCTACAGTTAGTCCTAAACTTAGTTCTTTACCAGTAGGCTCTCAAGGAGTTTTTACTCAAAAAACTTTAGAAGTCGTCGGGGCTAATCTTGATGAATATGTGAAATTGAAAAAAGATTTAAAGGTAGCAGAAGGTTATAAAGATGTTGACCCAGAAAAGTACCAGCAAATTTTAACTGAGGCTAAGGTTAAAGAAGCTAAGATAAAAGAGTCCTTGCAAAAACTTAACGAACTTTTAAACAGTTATAGAAATAACCCGTTAGATTACAAGAGAATAGAACAGGAATTGGTTCAATTAAACCCCAAAAAACCTTCTTTCATAGATGTAGCAGCTTTAAAGCCTAAACCTGAAGATTTAAAACCTAAGACTGAAAAGGATAAACAAATCAAGAAAGAAAGACTTTTGCCTGATGAGCGTAAACTTAGAGAAGAGTTGGCAGACCTAAGACATAAACTTGAGCTTGCGAAAACCAACTTAGACCAGTTAACCAAGATTATCATGGAAAATACTAAAGAGTTTGAAAGGTGGAGGGAAAAGACTGAAAGGGCTATTTCAAGCAGTGAAGCCAGATTTAAAGAAGTTATGTTAGATATGATCCAGGAAAACATTTTTGAAAATATAAAATATGAATTTTCTAAATATCCAAATAGGGTAAAAGAAATTGAAAAATTTCAACAACTTTTGGATACTAAAGATTTTACAGATTGGGCCTCGATGGATCCCAAAACCTGGGAAGATATAGCAGAAGGATTGGTTAAAGCAGTAAATGCCCTCCCTGGTATAGGAGATTACACCAAGAAATTGACCAAAACTTTATATCATTTGGTTAATACTGGGTATGATGTAACCACGATCTTTATCCATTGGAAGAAGATGAAAGAGTTTGAAAAGAACTTAGATCTATACTTTAAGGCTGTAGCTACACAAAAAGAATATATGGCTAAGACTATAAAGCGTATAAAGGAAATAGAAGAGGAGTTGGAAAAACTTGCTAAAGCTAAAGAAAACCCTCAGCTATAAGTTAGATTATGCGAAAGCCCACTTTAGCCTTGACTTTTGTTGAAGGTTTATTATACTTCTAAACATAGCTTATAACTAAAGATCGATGGGGAGCCCTTATGAAAAGGGTACATGTTTATATCTCTGGTAAGGTACAAGGAGTTTATTTTAGAGCTTATACAGAAGAAGAAGCTTTAAGACTTGGGGTAAAAGGTTGGGTGAGAAACCTTCCTGACGGAAGGGTTGAGGCGGTATTTGAAGGCGAAGACGAGGCAGTCGATCAGATGGTAGCCTGGTGTCATCGAGGCTCTCCTTATGCTAAGGTGACTCACGTAGAGGTGATAGAAGAGCCTTATAAAGGTGAATTTACTGATTTTAGGATAAGACGTTAATGATCGATGTAGACAGATTAGTTTTAGAATTTCAAACCCTTCTTTCTATAGAAAGTCCTTCGAAAAAAGAAGGAAAACTTGCTCATTATCTGGCAGACATCTTTGAGGCTCTTGGATATCGTTGTTTTTTTGATAAGTCTGCAGAAAATACCGGTTCAGAGGTAGGAAATCTTATCGTTAAAATCCCTGGAATGATCCCAGCTCCTCCTATATTTTTTTGTGCTCACCTTGATACAGTAGGTCCTTGTGAAAATCCTAAGATTATTTTTGAAAACGGGGTTTTTAAAACTGACGGGAGGACCATCCTCGGGGCTGACGATAAATCAGGTATAGCTATCTTGATAGAATTAGCCAGAGTTCTTAGAGAAAACCGATTCCCCCATCCGCCTTTAGAGTTTATTTTTACCACCTGCGAAGAGATAGGGTTGTTAGGTGCTAAGTTTCTTGATTTAGAATTGATAGATGCTAAAGAAGGATATGTTTTAGACAGTGAAAATCCAGAGGTAGTAACCATCGGCGCCCCATCTTCCTATAAATTTAAGATTAAGGTTAAAGGAAAAGCTGCCCATGCAGGTCTTGAACCAGAAAAAGGGGTAAATGCTATTCACGTGTTATCAAAACTGATAGCTGAGTTAAATCCCGGGAGAATAGACCAAGAAAGTACGATGAACATAGGTATTATCTCAGGGGGTAAATACGTTAACATAGTGCCAGAAACTGCAGAGGCAGAAGGAGAGATAAGAAGTCATAACGCAAAGACCTTAGAAAGTATGATTCAACAGATAGAAGACCTTTGTGCAAAGGTAGAAAAAGGTTATCAACCTAAAATAGATGATTTACCTAAGGTTTCTGTAAGGTTTGAAAAACTATATCAAGCTTTTTTAATCCTTCCTGATGACCCTATTTTACAACCTATAAAACAAGCCGGGGAAAAGTTAGGAATAAGTCTCTCCTTTATAAAGAAGGAGGGAGGGTCAGACGCTAACATTTTTAACGAGAGAGGGAAAAAAGCGGTAATTTTAGGCACAGGGATGCAAAAGGTTCATACCACAGAAGAGTTCATCAGGGTAAAAGACCTGGTAAAAGCCACCCAAATTGTTGTTGAGATCGTAAAGGCCAAGGGTGAGTCTTTTAAATAAAGTTCTCGATTTTTTCTTTCCAGAGTTTTGTGAAGTCTGCAACCATCATCTTAAACCTCAAGAAGTATTTGTTTGTAGGCGATGTTTAAACACACTACCTTTTTTAAAGCTTTATTGCCAAAGATGTGGAAGTTTGGTATCTGAAAGCCTGCTTGAAAAAGGTATAGATAGGATAGAATATTGCTCCTATTGTTCCCAAAAAAACTTTTATTTTGATAGAGTTTTTGCCCTTTTTCAGTATAAGGAACCTGTTTCTGAGTGGCTGTTGCGGGTAAAGTTTGCTCAGGATTTTAGGTTGGCTTTTGCCCTGGGAAAACTGATAAGGGGATTTTTTTCTTTCTTACTTAGCGATGTTGATATGATCCTCCCTGTTCCTCTTTCTATTGAGCGGTTAAGAGAACGAGGGTTCAACCAAAGTGCTCTTTTAGCCTGGGGTTTCCTTGGAAGAAAACCCTTTTCAGAAGCTATATTCAGGGTTAAATGTACCAAACCTCAAACCGAGCTTACCGGTAAAGAACGTTGGGAAAACGTAAAAGGAGCCTTTTTAGCCAAAGATTGGATAAAAGAGAAAAAGGTTCTTCTTATAGACGATGTAATGACTACAGGTGCTACGGTAAACGAAGCAGCTAAAGCTTTAAAGATGAAAGGAGCAAAAGAGGTATACGTGTTGGTGGTAGCAAGAAATCAGTTGCTGTAAAGGGGAAAAGATGCTAAACATTTCTTTAGTTCAAATAAAACCAACCTCCGATTTAAAACAAAACGTAGAGACCATTAAAGAGCTTTTAACCAAGGCTAAAGGAAATTTAGTGGTTTTTCCTGAATTAGCCCTTACTGGATATGATGTAGATTTAAAAAGTTTAAACCAAGAAAAAGTTTTATCTTTTCTCTTAGAAATAACACAGGTTTTATCAAACGATAAGGTAGTTCTCCTTGGAGCTCCTTGGTATGATGAAGATAGAATTTTTAATGCAGTTTATCGTTTAACTAGAGATAAGGTAGAACCTTTAGCCCAAAAATTCCTTCTTTTCCCAGGATTAGACGAGCCTTTTACCCCTGGTGTAGGCACGAGGATTTTCGAATTAGCAGGTTTTTCTTTAGGGGTGTTGATTTGTTTTGAACTTAGGTCTCCTGAGTTTGCCAGAGACCTTATAAAGGCAGGTGCAGACATTCTTTTGGTGTTTGCTCTTTGGCCTGTAGAAAGGATGAAACACTGGTTGAATCTAAGCTGGGCAAGGGCTGTTGAAAATCAAACTTATCTGGTTGGGGTCAACGGATGTGGGTTTTCTTTGGTGGTTTCTCCTGAAGGGGAGGTTTTAACTCAGCTTACGGATAAACAACCAGAGGTCTTTGAGTTTGTGTTGCCAGAAAGGTTTAATCCTCTTATCTATCCGCTTAAAACCCCATTTTTCCCCCAAAAAAACAAGCTTAAAACCCTTGAAGAACTGAAAAGACATGTGACTAAAAGAAGGGCTAAGGGTCAAAAGATGGTTTTTACCAACGGATGTTTTGACCTTCTTCATGCCGGCCATGTAGACTATCTCGAAAAGGCACGGTCTTTAGGAGATTTTTTAGTCATAGGATTAAACAGCGACCTTTCAGTAAGAAAAATTAAAGGACCAGAAAGACCAGTTAACCCTCAGGAATTTAGAGCCAGGGTCCTCTCTGGTCTTGAATGTGTGGATTATATAGTTCTCTTTGATGAAGAAACCCCAGAAAGGCTTATAAAGGAGCTAAAACCCGATTTTTTAGTAAAAGGATCAGACTGGAAAGAAGACCAGATTGTAGGTGCAGATTTTGTGAAAAGTTATGGAGGAAAAGTTATACGTATCGATTTTTCTTATCAAGTTTCTACTACAGGATTAATAGGTAAGATTAAGCAATCTCATTAAGGAGAGTACCTACCATAGCTCTTGCGATCTCTCTGTTAGAGACGTTATAAGTCCCGGCCTCGATTTGAGCTTTAATTTGAGCAATCTTTTCTTCTCTTATCTCAGGAAGTTGAGAAGCCCTTTTAACAGCTTTTTCTATTAAGTTTTGAGAAGAAAGCTCTACCACCGCAGGAGAAGCCTCCTTAGCCTTTGCTTCGCCTTCCTTTGGTTTAACCTCTGAAGAAACTACCTCTTCTCTTTTTTTAGCCTCTTTTAAGTTCTTAAGATTTTCAACGTTTACCCCTAAAAAGTCGTTGATTTTCATTAAATATCACCTCGCTTTTTACGGTTTATATTTTATATCGGAACAAGTTGGTATTTCTTTAGTCATTTTTTATGTTTATTATATAATAAAAAATGACTAAAGAAATAC
>NZ_JASUTP010000030.1:0-18775 GCF_030445475.1 Thermodesulfobacterium sp.
CACCAAAAAATTTTTAGGCCAAGAAAATTCAAGGATAATTAGCTTTCCTCCTGGCTTTAAAACCCTAAAAAACTCTTTTATAGCTTTTTCCTTGTTAGGTAGATTCCTTAACCCAAAGGCTATGCTAATCCCCCCAAAATGGTCGTTCTTGAAAGGTAGTTCCTCTGCATCTCCGCAAACAGGATAAATGTAGGTATCTTTTATTCTGGAGCTACCAAAGGCAAGCATCTCAAAGCTAAAGTCTAAGGCAAAGGTTTTAGCTAAATTACTCTTTCGATAGACCTCTAAGGTTAGGGTAAAAGGTCCACAACAAAGGTCAAGCAGAGGAGGAGAGGCTTCAGCTAACAATAAAGCAACTTTACGTCTCCATAATCTGTCTTGACCTAAACTTCCTATAAGGTTTACCAGGTCATACCTTCGAACTATCCGGTCAAACTTGTTTTTAACAAAGTTTTTTTCAACCTTCATTTTTCACCCTTATCCTATGGGGAAAAAGTTGAGCTCAGGCATATAAGATATAAGTTTTTTCTTGTATAAAATCTCGCAAAAATATAGATATGCCCTTTGTTTTAACCCTGAAAAATCATACTCTAAATGGGTTAGATAGTTGTATACAAAATCCTTAGGGAGATGAAGATGGGAATGGGTTACCACCTCTTTTAAGTTCGAAAAAGCTTTAGCCCTGGCAGAATACAGATTTAAACAAAAATCAGCCAGTGCTTGTTTAAAGGATATAAACTCCTTTTTTAGAATAAACAAAGCAAAAACAAACGGAAAATGCGTATATTTTAACCACAGTTCTGCAAGGTCAGTGATATCATACCTCTCATCTTTCTTATGCTGAAGGATTAAAGCCTCATCTCCTATAGCTAAATAGCCCTTTAATTCTTCTCTCTCTTGGTCTGAAAGAGCTCCCCAATTTTTAGAAAGTTCTACATACTTAGGTTTTACCCCTATAAACTCTTCAAGTAAAACCCTTAAAAGCCAAAAAGAACTTTCGGTCTCTGGGGTTATCCCTACGGGTTGCCCGTCAAGGTCTTGAAGGTCCTCTTTATGATAAAGCACTACACTTTTTACCTCTCCTACAGCACTTATCGATAGGTCTGGTAAAAGGTAAAATTCTTGAGGATTTTTAGCATAGACTATACTTGAACTTAAGCTTGCACACAAAACATTCTGTCTAAGAAGTTGATTAAGCTTCTTAGGAACCTCTAACATAAGTTCTATTCTTTGATTTTCCTTAGGAAGGTAAAAAAGTAAGGGGAGTGTGTTTATGTAAAGAGGAATCCCTATTTTTAGTTTATCCATAAATCCTATACTTAACCTCCTTGTTAGAGTTGATAAGAGATACCATCGTCTCCTGAGGGTCATCTATCAGGTAATCTAAAACCTCAACCACAAGAAGGTTAGGTAAGTATCCAGGGGCAATTGCGCCAAGGTTTTCATATCCCAGAATTTTGGCTCCGGTTAAAGTAGCCATCTGAAGAAGGATTTCAGGAGATACTTCAGGAAAGGCTGAATAAAGGGTCTTCAACTCTTCCCAGATAGATAATGAGGTGTTACTAGCTAAACTATCTGTTCCTATACCTATCTCAAGACCTGACTTTAACAATAAAGGCAAGTTAGGAAGGCCTACCCCTGTAAAAAGATTACTTCTTGGACAAACACAAACCTTAGGTTTATAGGTTTTAAGAACCTCTAAGTCTTCTTCGTCTAATTGGACAACATGGACTAACAAAGTTTTTTCATCAAGAAGGTTTAAACTGGCTAAGTATTTTACCGGGCTTATCCCAGGAGGAGAAAAGCTTTCGTTCCATTGGTTTCTTTCCTCTAACAAGTGTTTTACTGGACCATCGCCAGTCTTTAAAAACTCTACCTCTTCTTTAAACTCTGCACAATGGATACAAAAAACCTGATTTCTTTTTCTGGTGTAGGCTTTTATTGCCTGAAGAAGTAAAGGAGAAACAGTATAAGGGGCGTGAGCTGAATAGGTTAACTTAAACCTTGAGTCCAAATCTTGCTTATCAAGAGGTTGCAGCTTAACCCCTCCTTTAAAATTTATAATTTCTCGAAACACATAACCATATAAAGGGCTTCCTTTAAGAAGGTCTAAAGTAAGCCCTGAATTTGTGACCTCTCCAACAAGCCCTATCCCCTCTTTCCATAACTCTGAAATCCCCAATTTTGCGCCTTCTTTTAACTCTATCAGAGTAGTTTCTTCCTTTAGTTTAATTACCTGTTTTACCCAGGTTATAAAATTTTCTGAAGGTTTGATCCTAAACCTAAAACTGGAGAGCTCAAGATGGGTATGAAGATTGGTTAAACAAGGAAGGATCACCGCTTCTTCAAAATCTATCAGCTTGGCTCCTACCGTTTCTTTAGACAGGGTTGAAAACTCCCCAACCCTAACAATCCTCCCTTCTCTAATCTCTACGGCCCCGTCTAAAATAGGGGGCAAGGCTACAGGAACCACCCATTTAGCCCGAAGTAAAAAATGATGGTAAGGAAGGACTTGAATTTCTTTCATGCTTATTCTAAAAGGGTATAATCCATCCTTCTTCTTTTAGGAATATAGCCTGCAGATGAGATATGATGTCTGATTTCTTCTTCACTCATCCTATGAGAAACCCCGGCAGCAGCTACCACGTTTTCTTCTATCATGGTGGAACCAAAATCATTACCCCCAAATTCAAGAGCAATTTGAGCGATATGAGGCCCTTGAGTAACCCAAGAAACCTGGATGTTTTTAACGTTATCAAGCACTATACGAGAGATAGCTAACACCTTTAAATAATAGGCAGACCCTGCCTTTATCAGGTGGTTTAACCCTGTATTTTTAGGCTGAAAAGTCCAGGGAATAAACGCGGTAAAACCTCCTGTTTTGTCTTGAAGGGATCGTATCTTCAAAAGATGGTCTATAATCTCCTCCTGGGTCTCGATATGTCCAAACATCATGGTCGCGGTGGTTTTAAGTCCAAGGTTATGAGCCACCTCCATCACCTTTAACCATTCCTCTGTGGTAGCCTTGTTCGGAGAGATAAGGCGTCTTACCCTATCTGAAAGAATCTCTGCCCCACCCCCAGGAATAGAATCAAGTCCTGCTTTGATTAACCTTTCCAAAACCTCTTCTATAGACAACCCAAATCGTTTACTGAAAAACACTATCTCAGGAGGAGAAAAACCATGAACATGCACTTGAGGAAAGTTGGTTTTTATAAAACGCAGCATGTCTTCATAAAAAGAAAAAGGTAGGTCAGGATGAAGCCCTCCTTGCAAAAGAATTTGATACCCACCTAACCTTAAGGTCTCTTCTATCTTTTTCCCCAACTCTTCAAAAGAAAGCACATACCCATCTTTTGAGCCTGGAGGTTTATAATAGGCACAAAACTTACATCCTGAAACACATACATTGGTATAGTTGATGTTTCTATCAACCACATAGGTAACCACCCGTTCAGGGTTAAGTCTAAACCTAACCTCTCGGGCTAACCATCCAATTTCTTGAAGAGGGAATTTAAAAAGTTCTAAAGCCTCTTCTTTATTTAGTCTGATGCCTTCTATTACCTTTCTTACTACCGCATCCTTTATCATCTTTCTATCCCTATTCTATCCCTAATCCCTTGATCATAGTAATGTTTAATCTTTTTCATTTCAGTCACCAGGTGGGCAAATTCAATAAGACTTCTTGGAGCATCTCTCCCGGTAATGACTATTTCCACCTCTTCTGGCTTATCCCTCAAGACCTGCAAAATCTCTTTTTCTTCAACCAAACCCCAGTTAAGAGCAAACGTAAACTCATCTAAAACAATTATATTATACTCTTTAGAAAAAACCAGTCTTTTAGCTTCTTCCCAGCCTTTTTGGATAATTTCTTTTAGCTCAGAAGTTACTTCTGACACAAAACCTTTCCCCCCAAACTGCTGATAATACAAATTATCGAAAGTCTTGAGAATCTTTACTTCAGAGGAGGTTCCATCCTTAAAAAACTGAAGAAAAGCTACCTTTAATCCAGCTCCTAAAGCTCTTATACTTAAACCCACAGCCGCGGTGGTCTTCCCTTTTCCATCTCCTGTATAGACCTGCACATACCCTCGGTCAATCATTTTCCCTCCTACTTAAAAAACATTATCAGACAAACCCCTGTTAACATCAAACCTGCTGCTACCAGCCTTAATCCAAAATAAGATTCCTTAAAAAAGAAATAACCTAAAACCACCGAAAAAAGGATGCTTGTTCTTTTAAGGGCTATCATATAAGCAGTTTCAAGCTGACTTAAGGCTATCATATGACAATAACACATGAGAGCCTGAGTAAGGCCTACCAAAAATATGCCTTTGATTTGGGTTTTTAGAAAAGAGCCTACCTCTATTTGATAAAAAACCTTAACCACAAGTCCTGCAGAAATCCCAAGCAAGGTAAAATAAAAAGAAGAAAACCACAAAGGGTCTGTCAGAAGAAGGCCCTTTTTCCCAAGCACAGACGTGATAGAATATATAAGAGCTACTTGTAGTAAAAGAAAGCTTCCCTTTTCCTTTTTGATGGCTTTTATAGGCTCTAACCACCCTAATCTGGCAGAAGGAAAATTGATCACATAGCTACCAGCTACCACCAGTAAAATCCCCATAGCACCTTCCAAAGATACCCTTTCTCCAAGCAAAAAATATCCTGTAAGGATGATAAAAACCGGGGTAAAAGAAAGAAAAGGCACAGAAACAGAAAGGGGAGAAACCTTTATTCCTTTCATATAAAGAAAGGTAGCTAAAATTTCTAAACCAAGCAAAACACCTACTACCACCATAAACTGAGGGGAAAAATATCCTACCCCTACACCTTTAAAAAAGGTAAGATACAAAAAAAGAGGCAAAAGGAAAGGTAAACTTCCTACAGTCCTTGCAAAAACCATATAAGAAGTTCCTTTATCAGAAAAATATTTCTTATTTAAAGCATCGCTTAAAGCTACCAAGAACCCGGCAAGGAGAGCAAAGATAAATCCTATCATAAAGTGCCCAACTTAAAGCCCTTTCAGAGGGCAGGGATCACATAAAGGGGAGTTCTTTTTGCAAAAGTTTTTTCCACAGGCTACCAAAAGCGCATGGTACTCATTAAAAAGCTGCGGGTCTGAAGGGAGATTTTCCATAAAAAGGGTTTGAATTTCGTCATAGGTAGTTTCTTCAGGAATAAGAAAATGTCGGTTTAAGATTCTATAGGTATAGGTGTCAACCACGAAAACAGGAAGGTTGCCTCCATATAAAAGGATGCTGTCTACCGTCTCTTTGCCTAAACCTTTTATGTTCAAAAGCTCTGACCTTAAGTGTGAAAGAGGCTTTTTAAACATAAGAGCAAGGTCGCCTTGATAGTTTATCATCAAAAATTCTACAAAGGCTTTAAGCCTTTTAGCTTTTAAGTTGTAAAAACCGCTTGGTTTGATAAGTTCAGCCAATTCCTCTACAGGAAGCTGATAAAGGGCCGGAGGACTAAGCAGCCCTTTTTGTTTTAGGTTGCTAATGGCTTTTTCTACGTTTTTCCAAGAAGCGTTCTGGGTAAGAATAGCTCCCACACAAACCTCAAAAGGGGTCTCAGCAGGCCACCAGTTTTGAGGCCCAAAAAACTCAAAAAGCCGCTGATAAATCTCTTGTAATACCTCTGGTATCTTTCTGGTCATACCTCTAAACTTACCACCTCCGTACCCCAGGGAAGGTCAAATACCCAAAATCCCTTAGCAAGTAATTTTTCTCTTATCTGGTCTGCTTCTGCAAAATTTCCTTCTTTTCTGGCTTCATCTCTTAACCGCACCAACCTAAGTACTTCCTCATCCATCACTTTTTTAGGAAACCTTAAAACCTTTAACACCTTGTTAAGGATTTGAAGATTTTCAAAAACCTTTTCTTTAAACTCAACACTAATACCTTGCTTTAGATAGGGATAGAGTTTTTTCAAAAAAGAGATAAGTTCTGAGATAACCATAGGGGTGTTTAAATCCTCTTTTAAGGCCTTTTCCCAACTTTGGCCAAAATTTTCTAAAATAGACCAAGTAGAGGGATCTTCTTTGTCCTTTCTTGCAGAAGCCTCTACCAAACAAAGATGCTGGTCAATCTTTTGCAGTATTTTTGCACTTTCCTCAAGTCCTTTCCAACTAAAATTAAAGGGATTTCGGTAATGGGTTCTTAAGAAGTAAAACCTTAGTTCTCTTCCGTTAAATCCTTTTGCCTTAATGTCTTCGACAGTAATCCTATTTTCTGAAGAAAGCTTTTTCCCCTGATAAAAAACTATCCCGGTGTGAAGCCAGTAACGAGCAACTTCCTTTCCTGTAATTGCCTTTAAAACCGCCCTGGTGTTTTCATGATGAGGGAAAAGAAGGTCTATTCCACTTGTAAAGAAATCTATCTCCTCTCCTAAATATTTGAGGATTAAAGCAGCACAGTGGATATGCCAGGTAGGTCTGACTTTACCGATGTGTGTGTCTACAAAATATCCTTCTTTTAACTCAAGAATATGCACTCTTTTAAGTAAGGCAAAGTCAAAGGGTTCTTCTTTATCATATTCTTCAACGTCTATGGTCGCCCCAGGTTTTAAACGAGAAAGATCAACCTTAGAAAGCTTCCCGTAATCCTCAAGTCTGGAAATATCAAAATAAACACTTCCATATTTTACGTAAGCTTTATCTCTCTCAACCACCTTGAAAGCCAGGTCAGCCATTTCTGAAAGATGTTGGCTTACTTTAGGATAAAGGTCTGCCTTGCTAAGGTTTAAAAACTCAACGTCTTGATAAAACTCCTCCTCTACTTTTCTGGTTATCTCCTGTAAGGGGGTTTTTTCTTCTAAAGCTTTTTTTATGGTCTTATCATCAAAATCGGTAAGATTAATCAGATGTTTCACTTGATAACCTTTAATCCTCAAATACTCTTTTAGCACGTCTGCGGTAATAAGTCTTCTATAAAGTCCGATGTGAGGACGAAGATTTAAAGTAGGACCGCAGGTATATATCTTAATCTCAGAAGAACTTAGAGGAAAAAAGGGTTCTCTTTTTTCAGAAAGGGTATTAAAAACGATAAGATTTGTCTCTTCTCTTTTTTTGTCTTTTACCTCAAAAGACCAAAGAGGGGTAGAAAGATAACGCTCTCCCCCATCTGGGAAAATAACCACTATCAAACCTTGGTCTAAAGTTTCTGCCAGCTTTAAAGCTCCTGCCAAAGCTGCCCCTGAACTTATTCCGACAAAGATTCCTTCTTCCCGAGCAAGCCATCTTGCCCAGTAAAAAGCCTCTTCATCTTCTACGTTGATTACTCTCTCAAGGAGTTTTTTATTATAAATACTCGGAGGATAAGACTCTTTCATGTTCTTTAAGCCTTGGATTTTATGCTTTGGATAAGGTTCGATCCCTACTACTTTAAAAGGTAGATTGTGGTCTTTGGCAAATCGAGCTATTCCCATGGCTGTTCCTGTAGTTCCAAGACCACATACCACATGGGTGACCTTGCCTTCAGTGTCTCTCCAGATCTCTGGGCCTGTAGTATGATAGTGACTTTTCCAGTTAGCCTCGTTGTTAAACTGGTCTGGGCAAAAATATTTGTCAGGGTCTTTCCTCAAAAGTTCATATACTGCCTCTATAGCTCCGTCAGTACCTTTTTCTGCGGGAGTAAGAAGGATCTGAGCCCCAAAGGCCTGCATGATTTTTCTTCTTTCTATAGAGGCTGATTCAGACATAGCAATCATACATCTGTACCCTTTAACCGCGCAAACTAAAGAAAGGCCTATTCCTGTGTTTCCGCTTGATGCCTCTATGACTATCTTATCTTTAGTAAGAAGTCCTTTTTTCTCTGCATCTTCTATCATAAAAAGGGCAGGACGATCCTTAATAGATCCTCCTGGGTTTTGACTTTCGATTTTTCCCCAAATTTCCACCGAAGGCTTGACTTTTAGCTTGGATAGTTTAATTATTGGGGTATTACCTATTTTTTGCAAAACATTATGAAAGCGCATAAATTTTTCCCCTCAACATTAATTTTTTTATTTTACCTCTTATTATCATCTTTCCAAGCTTTGGCCGCCTCTCTTTTACAGTCTATCCCTATAATTCCTGACAAACATATTTATCTTAAAAATCAGACCTATACCATAAAGGAAGGTGACACCTTAGTTGATTTAGCGGTGACCTTTGAAGTAGGATATCAACATCTGGTACTCGCAAACCCTGGGGTTGACCCTTGGCTTCCTAAAACCAACCAGACCATAATCATTCCTTATCAGGTCTTAGTCCCTCAAGAATTTATTCTCAAATCTCAAGAACCTTACATCTTAGTAAACCTTCCAGAGATGCGACTATATTTTTTTAATCCACCTTTTATGTTCATAGCTCCCATAGGTATTGGAGACGAGGGAAAACTCCCTCCTTTAGACATCTACTTTATCAAAAGAAAAAAAGAAAAACCATACTGGTATCCTCCTCCCTCTATCAAAGCTGAGGACCCAGATCTTCCTGATGTAGTACCTCCTGGACCTGAAAACCCCATGGGAGAATACGCCCTTTATTTATCAAAAGGACTTTATGCCATCCACGGAACCAACAAAATCTACAGCATCGGTCGAAGAAGCACCCATGGGTGCATTAGGATGTATCCTCAACATATCAAATTCTTATACGAAACCGTACCTATAGGTACCAAAGTTTTTATAGTTTATGAACCTTATAAAATCGCCGTAGAAAAAAACAAAATCTATCTTCAAGCCTTTCCTGACATAGAAAATAAAATCAAAAACCCTCTGGTTTATATCTTAAAAAAGCTAGACCAACTCTTAGGTGAAAAAGACTACAAGATAGACCTTTTAAAACTTGAAAAACAGTTTGAAAACCCTGACGGACTTGTCCATCAAATAGGAGAGGTTAAAATCTCTAAGTAGCTTAATCTGTAGTACAACTAAAATCTCTTTCTTTTAGAAACCAACAAAAAAGTTAAAGCCCTCTCCTCTATCTCTTCTACCAGACCAGAGGCATAAAGACTTTTTAAAGCTTCTATGTGTAACCTGTGGTGAGAAGAGATTGCCTCTACCTCAGCGACCAAACATCCTCCTAAACCAAACAAATCTCCTACAAGGTCAAGTACCTTATGTCTCACAAACTCGTCTTGACTTCTCAGCCCTTCTGGATTTAGTACCTTTTCTCTATCAAGAATGATAGCCGTTGAAAGATCTCCCCCTTTTAAGATGCCTTTCTTGATTCGCTCTAACAAAATGTCTTTAAAACCAAAAGTCCTAGCAAAACAAACCTCTCTGATATAATTGTTAGGATTGATTTCCAGTGAAATTTCTTGGTTTCCTATCACAGGATGGTCAAAAGAAATAGACGCTTTAATCTTCAAGGTGTCCGAAGGTTTAAACACGATAGTTCCATGCCCGTTTTTATAACTAAAAGTCTTTTTTATTCTAAACTTCTTTTTAGGATAGAACAGATATTGGTATCCCTTCTTTTGGATTTGTCTTACCCAAGGATAGGCTGAACCGTCTAAAAGAGGAACCTCCTCCCCATATACCCTGATAATGGCGTTATCTATCTGTAATCCGTGTAAGGCAGATAAAAGATGTTCCACTAAATAGATAATATGAGTTCCATCGGTAATCGCTGTAGCACCCTCAAGACCAAATATATTCTCTACTTTTAATGGAATCTCTGGTTTTTCAGGTAAATCTTCTCTGACAAAAATAATTCCTGTATCTATCCCTGCAGGTTCTATTTCCACCTTTATGGTCTTTCCTGTAAAAATACCCTGACCTTCTAAATTAACCTTTCCTGATAAGGTCTTTTGATATTGCATTAAACCACCCCAAACTTAAGATACCTAAATATTTTCTAACAAAAAACATGCCTAAAATTTCTAAGAAGTTTTTAGGTTTTAGGGATAAATAAGGAAAAAATGTGATAAAAATTTTTAACACCTGTGTAAAAAACTACACAGCCCAATTAAGTTCCCAAATTTTTTCTCCGATTACAGCTAAAACTGTAATTCCTTTAAGTTCTTTATTTAGAAAAGGAGTATTTTTACTTTTAGACTGAATAATATCAGGTCCTAACACATAAGTTTTATTAGGGTCAAAAACGATGAACTCTGCTTTTTTCCCAGGTTTAAGACTTGGGGGTTCAACGTTTATTACCTTAGCTGGGTTGGTTATCAAACATTCTGCTAGTCTTAAAGGATTCAGCCACCCTTCTTTTACCAAGCTCAAACTCAAAGGAAGTAAGGTTTGAAGTCCTATCATTCCTGGTGCAGCTAAGCTAAACTCTAACTCTTTTTCTAAAACGCTATGAGGAGCATGGTCACTGGCAATAACCTGTATCAATCCCTCTTTTAAAGCCTCTTTTATCGCTAAAACATCTTCTTCTCTTCTTAAAGGTGGGTTAACCTTGGCTAAAGTATTATATCCTTCTACCTCTTTTTCTGTTAAGGAAAAATAATGAGGACAGGTCTCGGCAGTAAAAGGAATGTCTTCTTCTTTAGCCCATCTTAAAAAAGGAATAACTTCTTTACAAGACAGATGGGCTAAGTGTACCGGCTGTCCGGTTTCTTTAGCCAAGAGTAAATCTCTTACTACAGCAGCCACCTCTGCAGACCAAGGTATGCCTTTTAGTCCTAACTTGGCTGAAAAAAAGCCTTCGTTTATCTGTCCTCCTTGAGAAAGGGTTGGGTCTTCGCAATGGGAAATGACCGCAAGATTAAACTGTTTAGCGTAAAGTAAAGCCCTTTTCATTACCTCTGAGTTAGCCACCCACTTTCCGTCGTCAGATACCGCTACAATCCCTGCTTCTTTGAGCCTCCCAAACTCTGTAAGTTCTTCCCCTTTTTGACCTTTGGTGATACAACCGATAGGATATACCTTTACGTAACCTTTTTCTTCAGCCTTTTTAAGGATATAGCTAGTGATTTCTGGGGTATCGTTTGGGGGCACGGTGTTTGGCATGCAAGCAACCCTTAAAACCCCTCCATAAAGAGCAGCCTTGGTTCCAGTTTCTATGTCCTCTTTCCACTCCTGTCCCGGGTCTCGCAAATGGACATGAATGTCTACCAAACCAGGTAAAACCCACTTCTCTTCAGCCCAAAAAACCTTTGTATATTGGTCTGAAGGAATATCGTCTGCTATTCCTTTAATAATACCTTCCTCAACCAAGAGATCTCCTATCTGGTCTATTCCTTGAGAAGGGTCTATTATCCTTCCCTTTTTAATGAGTAACTTCATAGGTTTTGCCATCTGTTAAAAGTTTAAGGAGTATTGCCATTCTTATAGCTACACCATTTTCTACCTGATCAAGAATAACTTGAAAAGGATATTGCTCTACTTCTGGAGAAAGCTCAACCCCCCAATTAATCGGACCGGGATGCATAAGAAGGGCACCTTTTTTTATCAACTCTAACTCTTTAAAGGTCAACCCAAAAAAGGTTTGATATTCTATAAAGCTGGGAATAAGAGGTTTTCCATGCCGTTCTTTTTGGACTCTTAAAGCAATCACTACGTCTGCATCTCTTATAGCTTCCTTAGGATCATAACAAACTTTAAAACCTCCGGGATAAATTCTGAAATATTCCTCCTCTAAAGGAGTAGGTAAAAGATACGCGGGACCTGATACATATACCTTGGCTCCCATCTTTTGAAACGCCAGTATGTCTGATTTGGCTACTCGGCTATGTTTTATATCCCCTAAAATCGCTACCTTTAAGCCTGAAAAATCTCCAAATTTTTCTTTTACCGTAAGAAGGTCAAGCAAAGCTTGGGTAGGATGTTCATGTGTTCCATCTCCTGCGTTAACTACCGGAATGTTGATATGTTTGGCGATAAAATGAGGAGCTCCTTCCATCGGATGTCGTATAACTATAAGTTCTGCCCCTATAGCCTTTAAGTTTTTAACCGTATCAAGCAGACTTTCTCCTTTTTCTATACTTGAACCTTTGGCAGAAAAGGTTAAAGTGTCAGCTGAAAGGGCTTTAGCTGCCCTGTCAAAAGAAAACCTTGTTCGGGTAGAAGGTTCATAAAATAAGAGAACAACCAACCGCCCTCTAAGAGTAGGTACCTTAGGAATAGGTCTTTTTAAAACCTCTTTAAGTGCTTCCCCAAGTTCTAAAAAACTATTTATTTCTTCTGAAGAAAGAGAAGCAATATCTAAAACATGCTGAGGTTTAGAGGTTAAATCCATAAGTATTTCTTTATGTATTCTAAAGTCTCTTCTGGAGTTTCTACTATCCTAAAAAGCTCGATGTCCTTAGGAGAGATTTTATTATTCATAAGCAGATAATCTTTAAACCAATTTTGGAGAGGAGTCCAGAAGTCTTTCCCTACCAAAGCTATAGGTACAGGTTTTATCTTTTTAGTCTGAACTAAAGTCAATACCTCAAACATCTCATCTAAGGTACCGAAACCACCAGGGAAAAACACAAAGGCTACTGAATATTTTGCCATCATTACTTTTCTGACAAAAAAATATCTAAACTCCAGTTTTATATTAGCATAAGGGTTCGGAGCCTGCTCAAAAGGAAGTTTAATGTTTAGCCCAACAGAGTATCCGTTAGCCTCGGCTGCCCCTTTATTAGCAGCTTCCATGATACCTGGACCACCGCCGGTTATCACAGAAAACCCGGATTTTACAAGTAATTTCCCTAACTCTACCGCTTTTTGATAATCTGGATGGTCAGGAGCAGTTCTGGCAGAACCAAAGATAGTTACCCCAGGATAAACCCGAGGTAACACCTCAAACCCCTCTATAAACTCTGCAAGTATTTTAAAAAGTCGCCATGACTCTTTAGCTGCAAGACCTTCAAGAACATACTGTTTTTCTTCAAAAAGTTTTTCATTCATCAATTTTTCCATCTTAACCTAACCCCTTTAAACTCTAAATGTTTCTTTTAAGGTCTGTAAAGAATTGAATTCAAAAACTAAAAAATAATTAAAAAACCTTTCAGTAAGGCTGTTTAAAATTTTTAAATCTTCAAAGGTTAAGGCTTTTTTTTCCATAACTTTTTTCAAATCTTCCTTATTCTTAGACATTTTACTAAAAATTTTTAAAACCTCAACTTGTTCTGCTGAAAGCCTGAGATCTCCTTCTTGCCTGCAGCGATAACAAATTATCCCTCCTTCTTTTACAGAAAAATTAAAAATCCTCTTAGGCTGATAACCACATCTTACGCAAACCTCTATCTGAGGGCTCCAACCTAAAAATCCAAGCATTTGCCATTCAAAAAAAAACTTATGAAATAAGGTAAGTTTGGGTTCTTTATCTAAAAATTTAACCCAGTCTTTAATAAAATTAAAATATTCTGTCTCTAACCCTTTAAAACTTACCTTAGAAAGAACTTCTCCCATATAAGAGAAAAAAATATACTTTTCTAAGTTACCCCATATACTTTCTGGAATAAAAATAAGGTCTGCCTTTTCTAAAATAGGAAGGGAACCTTTGAAGGTTTTTCTTAAATGGAGGTTAAGTAGATTAAACTCTTCAAGAAGGTTAACGAACCTTTTTCTACTTTTTTGAGCTCCTTTAGCTATCGCCCAAAGTTTTCCTTTAGGGGTGAGGATTTCAACCAAAACGTCTATTTCACCTATTTTTTCCTTAGAAAGGACTAACCCCTCGACAGAAAAAAACATCTGAATTAAAGATAAATCTTTACATACCTTTTTTCTTTTAGCTCTTTAATCCAATTTTCGATGAACTTTTGAGCTTTTTCTTCAAAAAGTTTTTGTTTAAGTTTTGGCTTTAACTCCTCAAAAGAAGGAGGCTCGTTTTCCCCTTTTTTGCTCAATTTAATAAGATAAAAATTTTCTCCAACCTTAAAAGGTTTTGACAACTCCCCAGGATTTAACTCTTTAACCTTTTCTAAAATCTTTGGATCGAGGTCTTCCTCTTTAAAACTTTCATTAAAAAAGCTTACTTTTTCCTTAGGAAGGCCTTTTATCAACTCTTCCAAAGGTTTTCCTTTAATAGATTCTTCATACACGGTGTTAGCCAGAGGTTCTTCCTTGGTGATAAGAACAGAAAGCCAGTACCTGAAAGATTTATCGTATTTTTTGATTTCCTCAGCATAAAGTGGCTTTAACTCATCATCCGTAACCACCACCTTTTCCTTTAACATAAACTGGACAAGTTTAATTTTAAGAAGATTTTCTCTGACCTTCTTCTTATATTCTTCTAAGGTTAAACCTTTTTCTTTCAACATTTGTTTAAAGTTAGCTTCTCCTCCTGCGGCTTTAATCTCTTCCTTTAAATAGGCCTCTAACTCTTCGTCTTCTACCTTAAAACCGTATTTTTTAGCCTCTAAACCTACCAACGTATCCTCTATCCATTCGTTTAAAACCCTCTTTCTGATCTCTTCTTTTATTTTTTCTTTTTCCTCTAAAGGCATTTCTGGTTTTATAAATCTCTGATAAATCGGTGCACAAAGTTCCTCAAGCTCATACAAAGTCAAAAACTCCTCTCCTACCACCGCTACTATCTGATTTATTTTGGTTGCAGCCTGAAGATAAGAGCTCAAAAGTAGAACCAAGAAAAAACCACAAAATAATGACTTCAATAAAACTTTTTTTATAGTTCTTACATCCATAGCTCCTACATCCCCTCAAGACTTATAGAAACGAACCTTCTTCCTCCGTTTACCTTTATCCCTAGCAAAACCGTTTTAGATTGAGCGGCTTTTTTGAGGCCTTTGATAAAATCTCTAAGATTAGAAACTTTGACTCCGTTTACCTCATCTATAACCATCCCTGGGGTAAGGTTGGCGTAATCAGCCGGAGACTCAGGAATAACCTCGGTAATCACTACTCCTTTGGTTTGTTTTAACCCTAATCTTTTGGCAAGAGCTGGGGTAAGTTCTTCTACGTCAAACCCTAACTGTTCTAAAATTTCTCGAGCTTCTTCGACCTCAGCTTTTGAAAAAATAGCATTCTCTGGAGGAGATCCTACCACTACTTTAATCTTTTCAACCTGATTTCCTCTCACAACGTCAAGCACTACCTCTGTTCCTGGTTTGGTAATTAAAATATAACTTTTTAACTCCGAAGCATTTTTCACAGGCTTTCCGTTAAACCCTATAATAACATCCTTTTCTTTTAAGCCTGCTTTATAGGCCGGAGAGTTTGGAACTACCTCTGTTATTACTGCACCTTCGGTAACATTTTTAACCCCAAGCACCTTGGCCAGGTTAGGAGTTAAATCTTGAATGGTAACTCCTAAAAAACCTCTTTCGACCTTTCCTTTAGACTTAAGTTGTTCTACCACAGTTTTTATTATGTTACTTGGAATAGCAAACCCTATCCCCATGTATCCGCCAGAACGGCTGAAAATAGCAGTATTCATGCCAATAACTTCTCCTTTAAGATTGATAAGTGGACCACCTGAGTTACCAGGATTAATCGCTGCATCTGTTTGAATAAAATCTTCTACATCGGAAATTCCTATGCCACTTCTGCTTTTAGCACTTATAACGCCTACAGTTATGGTGTGGGTAAGACCAAATGGGTTTCCGATAGCTATAACCCATTCCCCTGTTTTGATAAGGTCTGAATCACCAAAAGAAAGCGTTGGGAGGTTTTTGGCGTTAATCTTAAGTAATGCCACGTCAGATAAAGGGTCTGCCCCTATCTTTTCTGCAGGAAAAGTTCTGCCATCAAGAAGTTTTACTGTAATCTTCTGAGCTTGCTGAATTACATGATTGTTGGTTACGATATACCCGTCAGAAGAAACGATAAAACCTGAACCTGCACCTCTTTCTTTATATCTTGGTAAAGATGGAAAGTTTCTAAAGAAGGGATCTCTAAACAAGTCAAAGGGGAAAGGAGTTGCTGTAACCGTCCTTTCTGTTTCTATGTAAACCACCGCTGGAGCAGCCTTTTCTGCCAAGTAAGAAAAAGCCTCAGAAAGCTTAAGCGCCACGTTCAAATTTTCCTGGTTGACTACCTTTCCATCCTGAGCGATAAGCTTTGATTTAAAACTACTTTTTTCCAAAAAAGTCTTGCTGGCAAACCCTAAGGCAAAACAAAATAAAATAAGAAAGATAACTTTATAATGTTTAAAATACCGCTGAAGGTCTAACCTCATCTATCTCCCCTCCCTTTTGCCCTTCTTTTCTTTGCTCAGCAAGCTTACTAACCACATAATCAAACACTTTTTTTAAATTTACCACATCCTCTTTATTATAAAGAATAAGCTTTCTTAGAGCCTTTTTGTCTTTGGCCTCCACCCATCTACGCCAAAGCTTTACCGCGTCATACCCATTCATACCCTCAGTCTCTCTTGCTATCCCAATAGCTTTTTCTATCTTCTTAAGCCCCCCATTTAACCCCACCAGTTTAGAGGCTAAATAAAGGTCTAAATGAACTACCGGCATCGAAACCTCAGGGAAACGTTTTTTGATAAACGGAAGATCAAACCTCTCCCCTCCAAAGGTAACCCAGATAGGAGAAACCTTTAGAAGAGAAAGAGAACGCTCTAAGTTTAACCCCTTAATAAAAGGTAAATATTTCCCTTGAGTATAGACCCCTATAAGGGTAATGTCGTTTTTTTCCTTAGATAGACCTTCTGTTTCTATGTCTAAAAACAATAAAGAGGTGGTGTTCTTAGCACAAAGAAAGCACAGGTCTACTAAATTTAAACTTTCTATACTTTTAAGTTCTACCATCTTCTTTCCTTTTAAAAGCGTATTTCTTAATACACCTTAGGAGAATATTTCTGAGAAAGCTTTTCTATCAACTCTTTCATCAAAGCCTCTTCTTTTTCCTCCCTTAAATCATTTTCTACCAGCTTTTTAGCTTGCTCAAAAGTTAAGGCCTTTGCAGGAATTTTCTTTTCTACTTTTATGAGATGATATCCATAGTTTGACCTCATAGGATGACTTACTTCTCCAGGTTTAAGGCTAAAGATCTTAGCTTCAAACTGAGGATCTGTTTCTCCTCTTTTAATAACCCCTAAACTTCCTCCCTTTCCCTTGGAATTAGGGTCATCTGAATAGGTTTTAGCCAACTCTTCAAACTTGGCACCTTTCAGGATCTGCGCCCTAATCTGATTAGCCCTTTTAAGCACCTTGTCTGCTTCTTCTTTTTTGGCATCTGAGGGAAGAGAAAGTAAAATATGCTTAAGTTCAACCGCCTCAGGTTCTACATATCTATCCTTATGTTTTTGATAATAATCTTTTAACTCTTCTTCGGTTATTTTGATACCTTCGAGCTTGGTTTTAAGATATCTTTGAGCAAGAATTTGTTTTTCTATGTTGATTAAATCCCTTTGAACCTCAGGAAGCTTATCTATACCTTCTTCTTTAGCAGCCAACCCTAATAAACTTAAGGTTATCCATTTATCTATCAACGTCTTTTTAATCTTCTCTTTAGCCTCTGGAGAAGACTTAAGAATCTCCTGAACCTGAGGGTCCTGATTAAGAATCTTTTCGACCTCTTCTTCATAAAGCTTATATGGACCAACCTCTGCCAAAACCTTGGATTCTGCTCCATAAACCACCTGTATTCCCAGGATAAACATCCAAACCAAAAACCCCACTAACCAATCTTTTTTCATTTAAAACCTCCGATTATTTTATTTTAGTAAAAGGACCAAAAAAGCCAGGACCAGCCACCCGTCCAGGGAAGACAAAAGAAGACTTGCCTAAAACAGTCCCTGGTTGTAAGACCGAATTACAACCTGTCTGGCAACCATCTCCTAAAATTGCCCCGAACTTTCTAAGTCCTGTTTTTATGGTCTCCCCCTCTATGTTTAACACTATCTCTTTTTTGTTAAACTTTAGATTAGCCAGCTTGGTTCCTGCCCCAAGGTTAACCTGCGCCCCGAGAATGCTATCTCCTACATAAGCAAAATGCGCAGCCTTAGCTTGAGCTAAAAAGATAGAGTTTTTTACCTCGGTGGTATGACCTACCACACAACCAGCCCCAGTATATACACTACCCCTTACATAAGCCCCTTGCCTAATCTCTGTGTTTTGTGAAAAATAGGCAGGACCCTCTATCATCGCAAAAGGCTCCACTTTTACCCCTTTTTCAAAGAAGATTTTCTCACTGCCTAAAAACGCTCCTGCCATAAGGATAGCCCCTTCTACCCTTTCCCCTTTAAAATAATACCCCTCTTCTCCAAATTCCAGGTCTTTCAAAGGAATAACCTCTCCTTCTCCAGTAAGCAATACAGTTTCTGGTAAAGGACATCCCACCGGAATCTTTTTAGGAATAGGAGGAACGATATCGTTTAAAAAGGTCTTTAGCTTTTTTAAGGCCTCCCAGGGAAATTGACCTTCAAAAAGAGACGCTACTTTTTCTTTTTCCAAGCTTCCAAAAAAGTCTACTAATTTAATCATATTAGAAATAATTATAAACCTAAAAAAAGACTTGTCAAAACAAAAAAATTGATTAAAATTTAACCTGTAGACAAGTTCACTTTGCTTAAGTGCCCCTGTAGCTCAACAGGATAGAGCAGCGGCCTTCTAAGCCGTAGGTTGGGGGTTCGAGTCCCTCCGGGGGCGCTTTTTTTATTTTAAAAAAATCTTTCAGTTTAAACTAAACAAAACCTAATCTATTTTCTACCAACGCCTTCATTCTATAAACGATTCCTCTTGACCTAAAAAATATTGATATCTATCCTCTTTAACCCCCATATATGGCCTCAACCGATAAGCATAAGAAGGATAAGTTGAATATATTGCCAGGAGATGTAACCTCTGTTTGAACCAGGTAAAGGCATATGTTGGTCTATTAAGGTTTTTATTCCAGAGTTTTTGAGGAAGGCATCAACAAGAGCAAGTCCTGA
>NZ_JASUTP010000002.1:0-116171 GCF_030445475.1 Thermodesulfobacterium sp.
TGGTATAGTAAAAGTCCCTCGCTCCATCCTCCCATGTGGCAGAGGCTTAGGAAGCCTAACCAACTTATTGGGAGTTGAGGGACAGGGGGACAGACTCCTTTTGAGGCTTTTAAGCCTAAGGCACATGGAGTCCTTGTCCCTCTTTTTTTTGAGGTATCTCATGCTTTTACTCTATAACACAAAGTGCATTAAACAAAACCTAACATAAAAAATTGCAGGGGAAATAAATGAGCAGGAATTTGATAACTCAATATTATTCAACGCACTATGAGCGATTTATACCAAAAACATCTGAAGAATGGGAATGAGTTTTAAAGAGAATTGAACTAAACTTTGGTAACTTCTTTGACTCTATTCCTAAAAATAGCTTAATACTTGATATAGCCTGTGGTGTTGGATATATGGAACATTATCTTCTAAAGAAAGGTTTTACACAAATTCACGCTGTTGATATCTCAGAAGAGCAAATTCAAGTTGCTAAAAGCAAACTTAATGAGCACGGGTTTGATTTTGCTGATAAGGTTCAATTCTACCTCTCAGATGCCTTTGAATTCCTAAAAAGAAAAAATAAAAACAGTTACGATGTGGTAACAATAATTGATTTCCTGGAACATCTTGAAAAAGATAAAGTCATTGAATTGTTAGACCTTGTCAATAATGCCTTACATTGCGGTGGATTTATTTTTGTGAGAGTTATTAATGCGGACAATCCTATGTGGGGACGCTATTTTTATCATGATTTCACACATCAAACACCTTTTACCCCGGATGCTTTACAACAATGCCTAAGTGCCACGAATTTTGAGGTTGTCAAGTTAAGTTATGAGGTGATGCCCTTGATGAAGAAAAACAAGTTAGACCTGATAACGGAACTTAAGCGGTCTATTCGGTGGGCTGGCCTTTGGTTTTTGGGGAAGTTTCTTGGCATTCCACCTCAAGCTTTTACAGAAAATTTAATAGCTGTGGCAAAGAAAAGGTAGAAAACATGAAAGTAGCTGTTTTTCATAATTTACCTTCTGCTGGAGCTAAAAGAGCTTTATATGGCTTGATAAAATATTTAATCAAGATGGGCTGTAATGTAGATGTGTTTATTCCCTCTACTGCTGATGAAACATTCCTTCCACTAAAGCAGCTTACACAGAATATTGTGATTATGCCTGTCTTTAGAACATTTAAGGGTTTCTTAAAGTCATCATTATTCTATATCCCACCTATTAGAATTTCCTTGGCTGATCTTGAGGAAGCCCAAAAAAAGCTCGCAGCTATTATTAATAATGGAAAATATGACGTGGTTTTCGTCGAACAGGATCAGTATACAATGTCGCCATTTATCCTTAAATATCTTGAAAAACCTCATGTTTATTATTGTCCGCAACCTGTAAGATTAAACGAAGTTATACTAACCAAAATAACAGAAAATAAAATTCCTTCTAGTGTGTTAAAGAAGATATGGAAAAAGTATGCTACACTTAGATTAACTCAGATTGATAAGGAAAATGCTTCTTTTGCCAAGATGATCCTTACCAATTCTTACTTTTCAAGGGAAGCGATTCTCAGAGCTTATGGAATGAATTCATTTGTCTCCTACCTGGGAGTAGATACAGAAATATTTCGACCTCTTAATTTGAGCCGTGAACCATATGTTATATCAGTAGGATCGATCTCCCCAGCAAAAGGTTTTGACTTTATCATAAAAGCTATTGGTTTAATCGAAGAAAGAATACGACCACAACTAGTGATTGTTGGAAATATGGAATGGAAATCTTGGAGAGACTATCTTGAAAATCTCGCAGTCCAAAGAGGAGTTAAGTTAGAAATAAAAAATCTTATTGATGATTCAGAGTTAGTAAAGCTGTATAACCAAGCTAAACTATGTGTATATGCTCCCTATCTTGAACCCTTCGGTTTAGTGCCACTGGAGGCTATGGCTTGTGGGACACCTGTGGTTGCTGTGAAAGAGGGCGGAGTTAGAGAAAGCGTGGTTCATGGTGAAACAGGAATATTAACGGAAAGGGATGAAGCTATGTTTGCCGAAGCTATCACAGAGCTTCTATTAGACGATAAAAAAAGGGCAAACATGAGCCAAAAGAGTATAGAAATGGTCCAGGATTTTTGGAGCTTGGAACACGCTAGTAAGAGATTAGCTTGGCATTTGAAGCGTGCTATAGACTTATACAAATAAATAAGGAGGAAACAAAAATGACTAAGAAAGCACTGATCACTGGGATTACAGGGCAGGATAGGGTATATCTTGCAAAGTTATTACTTGAAAAGGGCTATGAGGTTTACGGGGCTTATCGCCGAACTACAGGCATCATGTCCTGGCGGCTTGAGGAATTGGGCATCTTGGACAAGATCAAGCTTGTCTACATGGATCTATTAGAACTCACCAATGTCATGCGAGTGATTAAGTCCATAAAACCAGACGAAGTCTACAATCTGGCTGCTCAGAGCTTTGTTGCCGTATCATTTGAGCAGCCTATTCTGATGGCCGAGATCAACGCCATTGGAGCTTTAAGGCTTCTGGAGAGCATAGGACTATTACTCTGAAAACTAAATTCTATCAAGCGTCCTCTAGCGAGATGTTTGGCAAGGCGCTAACTGACCGTCAGAATGAAGATACGCCTTTCTATCCAAGGAGCCCTTACGGGGTATCCAAGCTATTTGCCCATTGGATAACCGTAAATTACCGCGAGGCCTATAATATCTTTGCTGTTTCGGGCATCTTATTCAATCATGAATCGCCTCTGCAAGGTATGGAATTTGTTACACGGAAGATCTCCAATGGAGTTGCTAAAATTAAGCTAGGCCTGCAAGACAAGTTTGGTCTTAGGAAATCTGGATGTCAAGCGTGACTGGGGCTATGCTCCCGAGTAAGTTGAGGCTATCTACCTAATGATGCAGCAGGATGAACCTGATGACTATGTTATCGCGACAGGAGAGAGAGAATCATTCCGTACGTGAGTTTGTGGAAAAGGCCTTTGAGCTTATAGGAATCGAGATAGAATGGGAAGGTAAAGGCGTAAACGAAAGAGGTATTGACAAGCGCTCAGGGAAAATACTTGTTGAAGTCAGCCCAGAGTTCTTCCAACCAGCTGAGGTGAACACATTATTGGGTGATTATTCTAAGGCGAAAGCCAAACTGGGCTAGCAACCCAAAACGTCGTTTGATGAACTAGTGAGAATCATGGTAGAAAAGGATTTGGAGAGGGAACGTAGGAGAATACAATGATGGATTTAGAGGCTTGGCCCAAGGTGGCGATCATCGTCCTGGGCTGGAGCGGCTGGCGGGAGTCAGAATATAGCGTCGAAACGGCCTCCTTCTTGGCAGTACGCTCCAAAGACAGAGGCTTTTGCTGAGGCTTAAGGAGGTAGTGTTTCAAGTTGTAGAACATGGACTGTGCATGATCAAAGATGTAGGTGAAGAAATTGTGCTGGTGGCAATGATATATAATAATTTTAGAGGCAATTAACCAACGAAGCTTTTAGAAGACAAGAAGGCGATGGAATCTAAAAACATGGCCCAGAAGAATTATCAAGAGCTTAAAGCTTGGTCTTCTAAAGTGGCAATCATTGTTCTCAATTATAATGGCTGGCAAGACACGATTGAGTGTTTAGAAAGTGTGTTAAGGAACGATTATCCTGAATATCAAATAATTGTAGTTGATAATAATTCTCCCAATAACTCCATGGAGTATATAAAAGCATGGGCAGAAGGGAAGATTGATGTATGGGTTAGGCCAGACAATCAGCTAAGATATTTATCTTTCCCACCAGTTGGTAAACCTATACCTTACGTCTTTTATACAAAAGAAGAAGCAGAAAAAGGTGGAAATAAACATTTAGAAGAAATACTATCTAATGATATACCAGAAGGTATAACAACAAAATATCCACTTGTTTTTATCCAATCTGGTGCCAACTTAGGTTTTGCTGGTGGTAATAATATTGCAATACGATATGCATTAGCTAAAGATGATTTTGATAGCATAATTTTATTAAACAATGATACTGTTATTGAGAAAGATTCAATCAAGAAGTTAGTAGAGACAAAAAATCAATTTGGAGATAATGCAATCTATGGAGGAAGAATATATTACTACACCAATCCAAGTAAAATATGGTACGATGGAGGTAATTTTAACCAATGGCTTGGAAGAACTATCCATATAAATATGGGAAAAATCAATATACCAGAAAAACCTATTCATGAGGTAAATTTTATCACATTTTGCTATGTTTTAATTCCAAACAAAATAATAAAAAATATTGGCTTACTTGATGAGTCATATTTTATGTATGTAGAAGATCTAGATTATTCTTATAGAGTTTGGAAAAATGGGTATAAACTTTACCATGTCAGTAGTTCTAAGATATATCATAAAGTAGGTTCAAGTTCTGGCGAAGAAGTTTCTGAGTTTTCAGCGTATTGGTATTATAAAAATAGTCTATTATTCAGACTCAAAAAATTGAAATCAATTTATAGGATATCATCAACGATGTTTTATTTTGCAAGATTACCATTAATAACAATTAAATGGTTATTTAAAGATAAATCTATTTTAAAATCAATGTTTAAGGCTCTAAAGGATGCTATTTTATAAATTGTCGTTATTTTTGTTTGGATTAACCTCTTTATTTGTATTACCATCAATTGGTAAATTCATATTAGGACACTTTTTTCTATTGTTATCTATTTATTTTGGGATTATAGTTTTATTAAAAAAACCTGTAAAATTTAGTAATGATGATTTATTAATATTGTCCATTACTATTTTATACTCCTCTGCTACGCTAATTGGTAGTATATATAGCGACAATATTAGTGGAGCAATTACTACGTTTATATTTTTAATAGTATTTTTCACTATTTTTATTTCATATAAATTAGATCAATTAATTATCTTTATAAAAGGATTTATTTTGAGTGCTGTTGTTACGGCTCTATTTTCTCTCATTGATGCATATCAATTTTATTTTATAAATCAAAAACCATTATTAAGTTTTTTACCTACTTATTTATTAGGAAAGGCTAGTGAACATACAATAGAAAATTTTACTTATATTCCTTTACTTGATTTGATTGCTTACAGAGCTACTGGTTTATCTTGGGATCCTGGTTTGAGCATTACAGGTATAGTAATAGCTTATGTTATTTTAGATAATTTTTATTTTTTTAATGAAAAATTAAGAAAAATATTTAAATTCTTATTCATAGTCGCTATACTACTATCAGTTTCTAAAACTTCAATAATAGCTATGATATTTTATTTTCTTGTAAAGTTGTTTATAAAGTACTACAGTTTGAAAGTCTTACATATACTCCCTGCTTTAGTATTTATAGGTTTTCTGTATATAGGCTTAGTATTTGAATATAACGATGCATATTCTCAAGGTAATATAAGACATTTGAAATACTTATCCTCCTTATTCTACTATTTTTATCAAGATTTAATAGGAATCATTTTCGGATATGGTTATACAGGAGTTGGAGTTTTTTTTAATCATTATGTTGAATGGCTTTACAGTGTACCTGGATTTAAGTTTGAAGATGGGTTAAACCCTGAGTCAACATTAACAAATATATTTTTCTATGGTGGAATATTAGGAGCTATATTTTGGCTGTTCACTTTTATAAAATCTTACTTCTATGGAGATTATAGATTAAAATTATTACTGCTTGTTTTAATTGTTATTTCTTTTGGATATGCTATTAATTCTATTTGGTTTAATGGAATTTATTTTAGTATTTATTTTTTAGCTACAAGGAGGACAAATTGACGAGTTTATACATCAACGGTCTCTTTTACAAAGGATCAGGAATAGGTAGGTATTATGAATCTATCACAAAAGAGTTGGCTAAGAGAGGAGTAAGTATAATTACAAGTGTACCCAAAAGGTTAAAGGATGATTTTGAAAAAGAATTTGTAGATATTCCAAACATTACGCCAATATTTGTAGATTACGAAAAATTCTCTATAAAAGGATTTTTTGAACATTCAAGATTACTGAAATCTTTAGAAAAAAAAATTGATTTATTTTTTTATCCGCATATAAATTTGCCTTTATATATACCTAAGAATACAATAGTAACAATTCATGACTTAATACCTTTGACTGAATATTGGGATAGAAGTTTATTAAAAAAACAGATATTTAAATTTTATTTATATAGAGCTATAAAACACTCACAAAAAATTATAGCAATTTCTCGGGTAACGAGAAATGACTTAGTAAAGTATTTTCCAGAGACTGAGAAGAAAATTGATATAATTTATGAATACATAGATGACAAATTTTTGAATAAAAAAGAATCAAAAAGAGTAATTAAAGAATCTTACATTTTATTTGTAGGAAATAGGAAAAGGCATAAAAATTTAAAAAATTTAGTATTGGCTTTTGATAAAATAAAAGAAGAAATAGGTGTTAAACTGGTCATAGCTGGCGCAAAAGATAAAAATATTAATCAAAAGGATGAGATCAATTTATTAGTAGATAAACTAAACTTGAAAGATTATGTAATAGAAATTATCAAACCCGATGATGAAACTTTAATAAATTTGTATAAATATGCGGAATTATTTGTATTTCCGTCTCTTTATGAAGGTTTTGGTTTACCACCTTTGGAAGCAATTGCTTGTGGTTGCCCTGTTATTGCTTCAAACATACCAATTTTAAAAGAGATTTTAGGTGAAGAAATAGCTTGTTTTGACCCTTATGACCCTGACAATATTGCAAAGGAAATAAAAAATGCTCTATTAAATGATTCTAAAAAGAGGAAACTTCTTGAAATAGGAGAAAAAAGATTAAAAATTTTTGATAAAGATAAAATAATCCAGCAATACATAAACCTTTTTAAAGAGGTTATTAGATGAAGATATTACATTTAGGTAAACTTTGCCCATCAAATGAAGGTGGAATTGAATTATTTTCATATGATTTACTTGAATACTTAAATTCAAAAGGCGTAAAAGCTGATTTGTTATGTTTTGGTAGTGAAACAAAAAAAAATTCTTATAAAGGATTTGACTACTTTTCTTGTAAAATGAATATAAAACTAAATTCAGCTCCTATTTCTATTGATTATGTAAGAAAATTTAGAGAAATTATAAATGTTTATGATATAATTCATGTTCATTCTCCTAATCCATTAGCAGAATTGCTTTCTTTGTTTGTTCCAAAAAACAAAAAAGTTATCGTACACTGGCATTCTGATATTGTAAAGCAAAAAATAACTTACCAATTTTATAAACCTATCCAACAAGCTTTTCTTAAAAGAGCAGATAAAATAATTTGTACATCTCCACAATATTTAGAAACATCAAAATAATTAAAAAATTTTAAGGAAAAAGCCGTAGTAGTGCCATTAGGATTAAATATTGAAAGATTAAATACAAAAGATAATGATTTAAAGTACGAAAATATAAAAGATAAATTAAATGGGAAAAAAGTAGTTTTATCTATTGGAAGGTTTGTAGAATATAAAGGTTTTGAATATCTTGTAGAGTCTGCAAAATATTTTAAAGAAAATACAATTTTAGTAATAGTAGGTACTGGACCGTTATTTGGTAAAATAGAAGAAATGATTAAGAGAGAAAATTTAAATGATAAAGTTATTTTAACTGGTAAAGTTAAGAATATAAATAGCTTCTTATCAAAATGTGATGTTTTCTGCCTGCCATCTATTTCAAGGAATGAAGCTTTTGGGCTTGTTTTAGTAGAAGCTCTTTACTTTGGCAAACCACTTGTTACAACAAATGTTGAAGGCTCTGGGATGAATTTTGTAAACATAGATAACTTTACTGGATTTGTTGTAGAACCAAGGAATCCAAAAGCCTTGGCAGAAGCTATTAATAAAATTCTTTCAGATGAAGATTTATATAAAATATTATCACAAAATGCTAAAAAAAGATTTAATGAATTTAAAATTGAGGCTATAGGAGACAAAATAATAAATCTTTATAAAGATATTCTCATATAATCATAGTACAGAAGGAGGTATTAAAAGTGGAAGAAAAAGTTGTTAAAGAGACCTGTAAAGATGAAATTGATCTTTATGAGCTTTTACTTGTTTTAAAGAAAAGAGCTAAATTGATAGGAGCTGTTGTTTTTGCTTCGGTTGTAATTGCAACGATTGCAGTGTTTTTAATGCCCAATATATACCAGGCGAGGGCTACTGTTTGGGTAGATTCGTTTTTAACACCAGCTTTGATACAGAGTTTGCAAACAGTTCAGTCAACGGAGCCTAAAAATGTTTTTCTTAGTCTACCAAACTCACCGCCAAACGCAAATAATTTAGCTCTTTCTATACTAAATAGTATAGAATTTAAAAAAAATGTTTTAAAAATTTTAGAGAGCTCCTATGGCAGTCTAAAAAAAATAGGACTTGATAACATAGATGAAGAAGATTTAGAAAAAATATTACAATCAAAGGTTGACCCAAAGACTCAGTCTATTATGATTACAGCTATTCATCAGGATAAAAAAATTGCAAAAGATATTGTATCGGCTGCGGTGGAGGAGCTGGACAGGGAGTTAAAAAGAGTTTCAGAAAACTATAAAACTACGTTTATTAAAAATCCAGATAAAAACAGGGAATACAACTTTTTTGTTTTAAATGTAATTGAAAAGCCTACATATTTTGACCAGCCAGTAAAACCTAAAAGGAGATTAATAATAGCTGTTTCCGCAGTTAGTTCACTTTTTGTTGGGATGTTTTTAGCTTTCATTCTTGAATGGTGGGATAACGCAAAGAGAACGAGAGCTAAGGGAAATAATTAATTATTAAAGATTCAAGGAAGGTGAAATATAAACTCAGTTATTCTTGCTGAAGGTCTTGGATGAGGCTTTATCCGGTGACTCAGGTTATCAATAAACATCTTCTTCCTATCTATTATAAGCTTAATAAGCTTAGCCAAAGGGTACAAACTCAGGAATACCTCAGGATTGTCTGTCCTGCCAAAATACCACGAGTTTCTGCGATGAGTAATGGTAAAATATGTAAAACACCTGAGATAGAAATAACGCACTGGAAAGATTAGATGAAACAAAGATTGATTTATTTTGATTTTTAGCTAAAATTTACCCATGCCTTATCTTATTTTTTCTTTTTTTGTAAGTTTTTTGCTTAGTCTGATTTTTATAAGAGTTTGTGTTGGGGTTGATTCGACCTGTGGGGTTCAGAAGTTTCACTGTCGGCCTGTGCCAAGGGTTGGTGGGGTTGCCATTTATTTGAGCCTCGTCTCCTTAGGTTTTGCCTTTTTTTATGGTAACAAAGATTTTACCTTAGACTACTTAAAAGTCCTGATATGTGCCTTTCCTGTGGTTTTCGCAGGTTTACTTGAAGACTTGACTAAAAAGGTCTCTCCTAAGGTTAGGCTTTTTGCCGGTTTTATTTCTGGGGCCTTGCTTGTTGTCTTGTTATCTACCTCTGTGCCAAGGGTTGACCTTCCTTTTTTTGACGAGCTTTTAAAAATAGCTTTTGTAAGCTATGCCTTTACCGTTTTTGCTGTGGCAGGGGTAGCTCATGGATTTAACATCATAGATGGTTTTAACGGACTTGCATCAGGGGTTGCACTTTTGAACTTCTTGGCTTATGCCTATGTCTCTTTTCTACACAACGATTTCTTTCTCCTCTACCTTAGCTTAGGCTTTTTTGCAGCCACCTTAGGGTTTTTTCTCTGGAACTATCCTTTTGGGTTGATTTTTCTTGGGGATTGCGGGGCTTATCTTCTTGGGTTTGCTAATGCCTTGCTTGCTGTCCTTATGGTTGATCGATATCCTGATGTCTCCCCATGGTTTCCTTTCCTTCTCTGTGCCTACCCTGTCTGGGAAACCCTTTTTTCTGCATATAGAAAAAAATTTCTAAGAGGTTCTTCTCCTTTTCAGCCAGATCCTCTTCATTTTCATATGTTGATTTATAAAAGGGTAACCCAAATCTTTTTAGGAGATGAATCCGAAAGATTACTTAAAAACGCCCAAACAGCCCCTCTTATCTGGATTATCCACTTTATTTGCTATCTACCAGCCATCTTTTTCTGGAAACATACCCTGGTTCTTATTTTGTTTTTTCTGTTTTTTGTTTTTCTATACCTTTGGGTGTACTTTCGAATCGTCAAGTTTAAGTTTCAACCTTTGTTTAAAAACCGCTCTAAGTAAACCAAAAAACCGCGTAATCAAAACTTGTATTCAAAACTAATTTTTTATGCCAAAAACTTTATCTAAGGCTTTAAGCACCTCATCTACTGAGATAGATCTTAAACACTCATAGTGGTTATACGGGCAGGTTCTTTTAAAACAGGGACTGCAAGGCATTTTATGGTGTAATACGATAGCCTTTGGGTTTAGAGGCCCTGTTTTTTGGGGATCTGTTGAGCCAAAGATGGCAACTTGAGGTATCCTTAAGGCTGCAGCAAGGTGCATAAGCCCTGAGTCGTTAGAAACCACCGCTTTAGCTAACACAAACATGCCTGCAACTGCTATTAAGTCAGTTTTGCCACAAAGGTTGTATACTCCTTGCAAATCTTTCTTGATAAACTCACCTACCTCTTTTTCTTTTTCTCCACCTGCAATTACCACAACAAACCCTTGTTTAACCAGCCTTGAGGCAAGACTCTTATAATATTCCTTAGGCCACATCTTGGCTTGCCCATAGGCTGCACCAGGTGCAAGGATCACAAAGGGATTTTCTCCTGTAGGTTTTAAGAGGGTTTTTGCTTTTTCGATAGCCTCTTCTCCCAGAGGTAAGACAAGGTCTTTATACTCACAAGGAAGACCCAAGGTTTTTAAAAGGTATAGATAGTAGTCCCTTTGATGGAACTTTTGTTTAGGTGGTTTTATGGCCTTAGTTAGTAAAAAACTTCTTAAGTCCTTGGCATAACCCCATCTTTCTTTAAGCCCTGCCCTAAAAAACAACCAGGCTGAGGAAAAAGAGTTGGTTAAAAGAAGCCCTGTTTCGTTTTTAAAGGGTTTTAGAGTTTCAAGGTTTTGCGAGGTGTTACCTTTTTCATAAGGTAGAAGGCCTACGTTTGGGAAAAACTTAAAAAGGTTTACAAGAGGTTGTGGACCAAAAAGATAGATTTTGGTCTTTTGACTGAGGTTGTAGTAAACAGGGGTTGCCATCAAGGCATCGCCTAACCAGTTAGGAATGCGCACAACCATAAAAAAGCCTCTTCACCACCAGGGTTGCATAAGAACCTTTTTCTAAAAAGAAGATAAGTTTGATCTCTTGGTCGTTTAGTTTTTCCCAGACTAAGTTTTCTGGAAAGATAACTGCTGGTCTGGGATAGGTTTTAAAAACCATACCTTTGATAAAACTTCTTAGTTGCGTTAGGTCTGTAAATCCTTCCTTTTGACAGACCTTGTCATAAAATCTTCTGAGGTCAAAAGGTGAGTTGTTTAACTCAAGACGCAGTTTAGGTGAGGGAAGAGGAAGCTTTAAGTTTTTGAGAATTTTCCATTGATCCTCATTAACCTCACGGTAAAAGAAAAATTCTCCTAACAGATAGGGAGCCTTAAAGTGGTTTAGGCCTAACTCTTGCAGTATCTCTTTTAATATCTCGTTCCAGATATAACTCTGGTAGGCATTACCTAAGAAAAACAGGTATTCCCGGTCTACCAGGTTTAAAGCCCTCTTAAAGGTTCGTTTAGAGGGTTTATGCTCTGACAAAAATTTAAGCAAGTTTTTCTCCCAGGATAGATGGGCAAACTCTACACATCTTTTAAAATCCCCCCAGTGTTTTTTTAGACAATCTCTGAGTTTTCTTGTTTTTTCTATCTCTGAGGGGCTTGCCTCAGCAAGCATAAGATAAAGTGCCTTTTCGTAGTTTCCTTTGATGATCTCTTTTGCCGCAAACTCCTTAGAGGTTTTGACTGAACCAAATCTCTGTTCGTCAAAATAGTTGGCTATCCCATAGGTCTGGATAAGTTTAACTTCTTGGTCTAATCTCTTAGGGTCAATCGGGAAGTTTTTTACCCTTATCTCAAAGCGATTCCCTAAGAGAAGGTTTTTGGACATGGGTTTGTTGGTTTGGCCTAAATAAGTCAGTTCAAATTCCCTGGTTTTTATGTCTTTTTTGGGACCGTTTTTGATGGTTATAAACTGCTGGGCTATGGCTTTTTTATCCTTTAGCCCTCCAAACCCTATAGAATCCATCGGAATTCTGATGAGCTTGGCTATTTTCCCCAAGGCATCCCAGGTAGAAACGTTGTATTTTTTTAGCAAGTATAAAGAATATTCCCCTTTCCCCTCTGGGAAGATTTCTGCAACCTCTGATACGATAAAATCTTCGATGTTTTCTTTTATTTTTATCATGGCTTCTCTCGAGATAACTTTCTTCAATATAGCATATAAGTGCGGGTTTAGTAAGGTGGTTGTTTTATGCTTAAAAGGTATTAAATTTAAAACACGATACTTATACACGAACATAAATTTGCAGGGAGGAAAGATAAGCCGATGATTATCAAGCTTTTGTCCAAGATTGTTGGGACAAAAAACGAAAGAGAGTTAAAGAAGATAAGGCCTATCGTTGAAAAGATAAACAGCTTAGAACCTGAAATCAGAAAACTTTCTGACGAGGCACTTTCTCAAAAAACCATAGAGTTTAAACAGAGATTAGAAAACGGGGCAAGTTTAGACGACCTTTTGCCTGAGGCCTTTGCGGTGGTGAGAGAGGCTGCAAGAAGGGTTTTAGGGATGAGACACTTTGATGTGCAGCTTATCGGAGGTGTGGTTTTACATCAGGGTAAAATTGCTGAGATGAAAACAGGAGAAGGAAAAACCCTGGTTGCCACCCTTCCTGCATATCTTAATGCCTTAACAGGAAAAGGCGTTCACATCGTTACTGTAAACGACTATCTTGCTAAAAGAGACGCTGAGTGGATGGGTCCGGTTTATAGATTTTTAGGTTTAACTGTAGGATATTTACAGAACCAGATGGATGATGAAGAACGGAAAAAAGCCTATCAGTGCGACATTACCTATGGAACTAACAGCGAGTTTGGTTTTGACTACCTGAGAGACAACATGAAGTATTCTTTAGACGATATGGTGCAAAGAGGTCATCATTATGCCATCATAGACGAGGTAGACTCAATCCTTATAGACGAGGCAAGAACCCCTCTTATCATCTCAGGACCTTCTGAAGAATCTACCGATATCTATTATTTTGTAGACGAAATCGTAAGAAAGCTGAAAAAGGACATACATTTTACGGTAGATGAAAAGACCAAAAATGCTACCCTAACTGAAGAAGGGATTGCTGAATGTGAAAAACTTTTGGGTATAAAGAACCTTTACAACCCTCGTTATGTTAGGTTAGTCCATCATATCCATCAGGCCTTAAGGGCTCATCATCTGTTTAAAAGAGACGTAGACTATGTGGTGAAGGATGGAAAGATCATCATCGTGGATGAGTTTACAGGAAGGCTCATGCCAGGAAGAAGATGGAGTGATGGGCTTCATCAGGCTATAGAGGCAAAAGAGCGGGTAAGGATAGAGGCAGAAAACCAGACTTTGGCGATGATTACCATCCAAAACTATTTCAGGATGTATGAAAAACTTGCAGGAATGACCGGAACGGCTGAAACCGAAGCGGCAGAGTTTAAACAGATCTACAACCTTGACGTGGTGGTTATCCCTACCAACAAACCGATGATAAGGATTGACTATCCAGATGTGGTTTTCAGGACGCAGAAGGAAAAGTTTGAAAAGGTAGTAGAAGAGATAGAAAACGCCTACAAGCAAGGAAGACCGGTGCTTGTTGGTACTACCAGCATAGAGAAAAGCGAGCTTTTATCTAAGATGTTAAAGAAAAGGAAGATTCCTCATCAGGTGCTTAATGCCAAACATCATGAAAAAGAGGCAGCTATCATCGCTCAGGCAGGAAGATCCTATGCAGTTACCATCGCAACCAACATGGCTGGTAGAGGGGTAGACATCCTTTTAGGTGGTAATCCTGAAGGGCTTGCTAAGGCTCAGCTTGAGGCTGAAGGCTATGACCTTTCTGAGATAGACGAAAGGGCCTGGAACGAAGTTCTGGCCATGGCAAAACAGGGCTTAGATCCAACAGAAAAGTATAAGGATTACTGGGCTAAGGTGCTTTATGAAAAATATCTTGAGTGCCAGAGAGACGCAGAAAAGGTAAGAGCACTTGGTGGACTTTATATTATAGGTACAGAAAGGCATGAATCAAGAAGGGTTGACAACCAGTTAAGAGGTAGGGCAGGAAGACAGGGTGACCCAGGGGCATCCAGATTTTTCTTATCGCTTGAAGATGACCTTTTAAGGCTTTTTGGGTCAGATAAACTAAAAGGCCTTATGGAAAAAATAGGCCTTCCTGAGGGTGAGGCTTTAGAGCATCCCTGGTTGTCAAGGGCTATAGAACAAGCTCAGAAAAAGGTAGAAGCCTATCACTTTGAGATAAGAAAGCATCTCCTTGAGTATGATGACGTGATGAACCAGCAAAGAGAGACCATCTATGCTCAGAGAAAAGAGGTTTTGAAAAGTGATTCGGTAAAAGGCTGGATAGTATCTATGATAGAAGAAACTTTGCAGGAGCTTGTAGAAGACACATTTTTAGAAAGGAAGGAACTTACCCAGGAAGATTTGCAAGGTCTGGTAGAAAGAATAAAAGAGATTTTTGCCTTTAACGTAGCCTTTGCTGAAGGTAAACACTCAAAGGACAAAGTTTTAGAGTTTTTAAAGAACACCCTGTTAGAGGTTTACGAAAATAAAGAAAAGGTCATAGGTCCTGATAACATGCGGGCTATCGAGAAGTATTTCTTACTAAACACCATCGATACCCTTTGGAGAGAACATTTACTCATGCTTGACCATCTCAGAGATAGCGTAGGCTTAAGAGGGTATGGGCAGAAAAACCCGCTTCAGGAATATAAAAAAGAGGCCTTTCATCTTTTTGTAGAACTTATGAGAAAGATAAGAGAAACCACCCTTTCCTATCTTTTCAGGGTGGAGATAAAAGAGGCAAAAGAGATAGAGGAGGTCCTTGAGTTAGAGGAAGAAGTAGATACTCAGAAGTTAGAATATAAAAGAGAAGACGTGTTTGAAGAAAAAGAGACCTCTGAAAAACCTCAGCCGGTTAAGGTGCACAAGGTCGGAAGAAATGATCCTTGCCCCTGCGGGAGTGGTAAGAAGTATAAAAAATGCTGTGGTAGAAACTTAGAAGAGGGGGTTAAAGATGAAATGTCCTAAGTGTGGTTATGTGTTTTCTGAGGAGTATACCCAGTGTTTACGATGCGGGAACAGTATGACCCTTATCCTTGAAGTTTTGGGCCACTTCCCTCGCCCTGCTAACGAGCCTTTCTTATCGATTGATGACTTTGAAGAAAAGCCCTCTATCCAGGAAGGAATTTCTATAGGAGAAGAACCTAACACAGAAGAAAAACCACCTAAAGAAATTGATTTTAAATTTCCCGAATAAACGAAATAGGATTTATTTTATTTAAAAAATCTTAAGGGAATCTATCCCCCCAGAAGTCTTTTTTAGTCCCTTCAGCAAGTTCTTTGGTTTCAAGCAGAGCCTTTTGATAATAAAGAGAAGCTACCTTTTGGGCTTGTTGATAGATGTTGGTCCCAGAAAAGTTGTTCAGGATATAAAGCACACGGTTGTAAGCTGCACGATAGTATCCTAATTTGTAGTAGAACTGCGCTACATAAAATTCATGGGTAGCTAACTGTTCTCGGAGTTCCTTAATCCTTTTAGCAGCCTCAGCCCTGTAAGGGCTCTTGGGATAGTTTTGCAGTAATCTTTCATAGGTCTCTATCGCCTTTTTGGCATAAGATTGATCGCGGTCATAACTTAGCTTAAGCTTATAGTAGCATGTTCCTATTTGGAAAATCACATAGGGAATGGCCTCGTTGTTAGGATAAAATTTTTCAAAAGATTCATAAAGAGAGAGAGCCTCTAAATATTCACCTGCCCAGAACTTGGAGTCAGCCATCCTGAGCTCAGCCAGGATGGCCTGAGGACTCCCAGGATACATATCGCTTATTTTTTTATAGTACTCATAGGCAAGATCATAACTTCCTCTGTTAAAAAACCTTTCAGCCTCTCTTAAAAGGGTAGCTAAGTCTTCTTCCTCTTCTTTATCTGCTTTCTTAGAAACTTCTTTTTCTAACCTTGAGGTAAGCTGTGAGCCAATCTTAGAGATAGTTCCACAACCATAAAGACCAAAAAGCAGTCCAAAAACTAAAAACCAGCAAAGGATAATGGTTAGATTGTTTTTTTTATCCATATCATTTAAGCTAACGCCTTGTTTAAGGCGTTTACTATGGTGTTTTTAGAAACCGCACCTACGATTACCTCTACAGGCTCCCCATTTTTAAAGATGATAAGGGTAGGGATGGCTCTTATACCATATTTTCCTGGAGTAACTGGGTTTTCGTCCACGTTTAATTTCATTACCTTAACTTTACCTTCGAACTCTTCGGCCAACTCGTCTATGATGGGTGCAATAACCCTGCAAGGACCACACCAGGCAGCCCAAAAATCTACCAGCACAGGAATAGGAGATTTAAGAACCTCGGTTTCAAAAGTCTCATCAGTTACCTTTGGTGCCCCCATGTTACCCTCCTTTTAGTATTTTAGTAAATAAATACACTACCTCAAAAACCTAAAACTGCAAGAACCCTCAACTCAAAAATCCTCTTTTTAATCCCAAGAAAAACTTTTTTAGTACAACCTCCAGTTCCTTGTTGACCCTTTCGTTTTTTAACAAAAAGTAGTTATAAGCCATCACAGCCGGGATAGCACAGAAAAGTCCCATGGCGGTGTTGATAAGAGCCTCTGCAATGCCAGGAGCAACGGTAGCTAAGCTTGCACTTCCTTTTAATCCGATGTCATGAAAAGCCTTCATGATGCCCCATACTGTCCCAAAAAGTCCTATAAAGGGAGCCACATTGCCAGTAGTTGCAAGAAAACCTAAACCATACCTTAGGTTTAAAAGCATCCGTTCCTTTTCTAATAAAATTAAATCTTCAAGCTCTTTTTCAGCAAAGGTGATTTTTAACTTCTCATCAGAGATTTTAGGTTGATTGTTGCGAAAATAATAATCATAGATTTCTCCAAAGCTTGCTACCAACCTTTTTATACTCTTTGAAATCAGGCTCTGGTCTAAGGATTTGACCATTTTGATCAAGCTAACAAAGTCTCTGGTGTTTTCGAGGTTTCTGTTAAAGTCTGAAAGTTCGTTGATAAAAGCTCTATACCTGAAGTAGTTGGCAAGGATATAATACCAGCTCTGGACGCTAAAAAAGACCAGTACCAAAAGTACAGCCTTACCAACGTATCCTGTTTGCCAAAAAAGCTTCCAGAATTCCATTTAACCTCTCCAGATTAATTTGTTGATGTCTTTTTCTATTTTTAAGAAGTTTTTTAAATACGTCAACCCTTTTAAAGAGTTTTCTTTGAAATCAAAGCTGTGTTCAGTTACATAGGTTTCTACATGAAGTTTTATGACCTTTTCGTCAAGTTCCTGGGCGTAAAACTTTAATAAGGGTAAAACTTCTTCCCAGTTTTTTTGAGCCCAAAGAAGGCTTTCTCTAAAGGCATTGACAAGTGTTTGTTTTACCTCAAAAGGAAGGTCTTTTTTGATAAAAAAACCTCCCAAAGGCACCGGAGCTTCAGTTTGTTTTTCCCAGTAATCTCCAAGGTCGCATATCTTGTAAAGACCGTATCTTTGATAAACAAACCTGCCTTCGTGTATCAAAACCCCAAGCTCGGTTTTGTTTTCTAACAGATAAGGGATAACCTGGTCATACCGAATAAACTCTTTTTTTATTTCTCCCTGATAAAAAAAACGAAAAAGCAGATGAGCGGTGGTATGCTCCCCTGGTATAGCCACAGTAAGCTCAGGGAAATCTTCCAAATCATAAGGTTTTAACCCCACAACCAAAGGCCCAACCCCAAAACCCAAGGCTGCCCCTACAGGCATAAGGTCATACCTTTGATAGAGTTTATCCCAGATGGCAAAAGAGGTCTTGATAACAGAGATTTCTCCAGCTAACCCTAACTGATTAAGGGTTTCTATGTCTTCAAACCGGAAAGCTAAGTTTATACCAGGGTCTACCTTTTTTAAGATAAGCCCAGACAAGATAAAAACATCGTTTGGGCAGGGAGAAAGGGCTATCTCTAAAGCTTTTTCAGGCATAAAACCACCTCTCTTAAAACTTTAGAAGCAAACTGAAAATCCCAGGGTTTCTCAGGACTTTCTAAGAGATTGCTTATCACCCTAATCTCTAAGAGGTCAACCTTAAATGTTTCTGCAGCCTTAGCTACCCCAAAGCCTTCCATGTTTTCAGCAACCACGTTAAACTCTTTTCTAAAAAAAAGGCTTCTTTCAGGGTCATAAGAGGTAGCACAAACCGTAGCCATAGGACCAACCACAGGCCTAAATCCTTTAGCTTTAAGCAAGTTTTCTGCCCTTTCGGTCAAAACCGGGTTAAACTCTATCTCTCTTTTTACTTTTAGTTTATCTGGTAGGCCTTCATAACGGTCTTTATAGCACCTTCCAAAGTCAACCCACACCTCTTTTGAGGCAATGACTATGTCTCCTTCCTTTAATCCGGTATCAGGATAACCTCCTGCCCATCCGATAAGCACAAACCTCTGGTTGGGTTGTTTTTGAAAAAGAAGTATAGAGGTAAGAGAAGCTTCAACCAACCCTATACCTGTTAAGCCATATTTTACGTCTAAACCCGAAAGGGCTGAAGCTTCAAACTCTGAAGGTACAAGAAAAAAGGGTTCTTTCATCACAGCCCCTTTAACTCAAGTCCTTCTAACTCAAGGCTGTCGTCAAGATAAACCACCTCAGCCTTTATCCCTAAGTCCATCAGCTCCTCCACAAAAAAATCCACTTCATTGCATCTGATAAGATTCCCCTCAGAATAAAAGGGAAGAAAAATCCTCACCTGAGGCGGGTTTATTTCTAAAGCCTCTACCTCTATTTTAACCCCTTCAGGCAATCCTTTAAACCGTTCTTTGAATAGTTTTTTGGTAAAAAGCTTTAAATCTTTAAGACTTTTAAAACTTTTTTTCATCCTGCGATGTCTGTTGCTGGTTGATTGTAAAATTCAAAAAACATTTTACCTTTAAAAACAAAAACTATCAATCAAAGAGGCAATATAAAATTAAGACCTATAGAATGAAATGCTACGTAGGGACTTCAGGTTGGAGCTATTATTCTTTCAAAGGAATTTTATATCCTTTAGAATCAAAACCTAAGGATTGGCTTTCTGTCTATGCTAATCATTTTAACACCGTAGAGATTAACGCAACGTTTTACAGGCTTCCTTCTGTTAAAACCTTAGAAAAATGGTATCAAGAAACCCCTGCTGATTTTGTCTTTTCAGTGAAAGCTCCCAAGGTTATTACCCATGTAAAACGGTTAAAAGACATCTCCGAAGACCTAACAGAGTTTTTGAAAAGGGTAAGTGCCTTAAAGGAAAAGGCTAAAGTTCTTTTGTTTCAGCTTCCTCCTTCTTTAAGGTTTGATAAGGATTTGATAGAAAGTTTTTTAGAGGTGCTACCTTTAGATTATCAGATAGTTATCGAAATAAGAAACCAGTCCTTTCATAACGAAGTATTTATAGAGTTACTTAAGACAAAAGGGGTGTGCCTTTGTTTTTCTGACTGTGGGGATAGGTATCCTTCGTGGTATGAGGTGCAAACCGCTGATTTTTTGTATCTGAGGCTACATGGAAGAAAGCAGCTTTATGTTTCTAAGTATGAAGAGGAGGAGTTCCAGGGTTTGGCTGAAAATTTAAAGAAGTTTGAAGTAAAAGAGATTTGGGCTTACTTTGACAACACAGCTTTAGGACATGCGGTTTCAGACGCTTTAACCTTCAAAAGGTTTTTGTCATCGATTTAAGATTCTTCCTCTTCTTCAAGTTTTTTGTAAAGTTTAAAAAGATGAGGTATTTCTTCATCTTGAAACAGGACTTTGATTTCTACAAGTTCTGGCTTGATTTTAAGGAAGATATCTACCAGTTCTGGATCAAATCGTGTTCCCTTTTCGTTTTTGATCACCTGAAAGGCTACATCATAAGGTAAAGCTTTTCGGTAAGGTCTTTTGGAGGTAAGGGCATCAAATACATCCGCGATGGCAACGATCCTTGCAAAAAGGGGAATTTTTTTACCTTTTAAACCAAAGGGATACCCTCTGCCGTCCCATCTTTCGTGATGGTAAAGGGCAATTTTCTGTGCAGCCTTCAGGTATTTTAAGTTAGAACCTTCTAAGATCTGGGCTCCAATTACCGTATGGAGTTTCATTATCTCCCATTCTTTTTGAGTAAGAGGTCCAGGTTTGAGTAAGATTTTATCTGGGATACCTAATTTCCCTATATCATGGAGGGGAGAGGCATACTGAAGGATTTCTATCTGGTCCTTAGAAAGGTTTAAGGCCTCTGCGATTTTTGTACAGTAAAAGCTTATCCGGTGGATATGAGCCCCGGTATGTTCGTCTCTGTATTCAGCTGCCCTGGCAAGTCTTTGGATGAGTTCTAACGAAAGCCTTCTTATCTCTTCATGGGCTTCGCTTAGGCCTAAATAGATTTTTTGTAGTTCTCTAGTTTTTTGTATGACTTCCTTTTCGAGGTTGTGCTGGTAGTTTTTAAGAAATTCCCGGTATTTTTTGTTTTTGCTTAAGGTTTTAATCCTTACAAAAAGTTCTGGGATAAATACCGGTTTGGTTAAGAGGTCGTCTGCCCCTGCGGCAAGGCACCTCATCTTGGTCTCTAAGTCGTTTACTCCTGTGATGATGATTACCCCTATGTCAAAGGTTTTATAGTCGTTTTTGATGATTTTGCAAAGAGAAAGGCCATCTAACCCTCCTGGGAGCAGGTAATCTATAAGGGCAATGTCTGGGTCTACCTCTTCAAGTTTAGCCAAAAATTCCTGCCCAGTCTTAGCAGAAAAAACCTGAAATCCCTCTAAACTTAAAACCTCAGAAAGAGAAGCTCTTATCTGGTCGTCATCGTCTACCAGAAAAACTTTGGTGTTTTTGGGGTCCTCTATCTCAGGTAAAAACATTTCTCCGCTTCCTTAATATCTTCCAAAGTGTTCAGGTTTAAGAAGTTCCTGGGGTTTATATAAGAGTCCTCTAAGGTCAAAACCCTTCCTTTATCTATAAGATAATTGAAAAGCCTAAAAAGGCTATACTTGGGAGAAATTTTTATAAAAATTTCTATCTCTTCGTTTAGCCACCCAGGATAAATACCTGGGAAAGGTTTAATTTTTTCTTCTCCCTTAGAAAGGATGACAAAACCATGACAAAAAACCTCTGAGAGGGAGATTAACCAGTTAAGAAACTCAGGCTCTACCAGAGGTTGGTCTATCGCTAAGAAAAGGACAGCCTCATCTTTAAACTCCGAAACCCCAGACCATATCCCAGAAATAGGCCCTTCGAGCTCAGGATGTTTATCTAAGATAAAATCGATCGTTTGTAGAGGAACGTTTAGCCTTTGTAAAACCTCTGCTATTTTTTGGGCTTGGTCTGTGTTTTTTACTGAAAAATATACAGGCAGACTAATCTTTTTAGCGATGTTAAACACCCAGTAGGCTAAAGGTTTCCCTAAAAAGGTTTTTAGAGGTTTATCTCCTCCTATCCTTTCTCCTTTTCCTCCGGTTAATACAATTACTTTCATCAAGTTATTTCTTTATCAACCTGATTTTACTTCCAAGGCTACTGTCTTTTACCACCTCTAAGATCACGGGAAAAACCTCTTTCATGTATTCAAGATGGGAGATAACCCCGATAATCCTTCCACTTTTTTCAGACAGACCAAGCAGGATGGTTATCACTTTTTCTAAGGTTTTTTCATCCAAGCTACCAAACCCTTCGTCTATAAACAGAGACTCAAAAGGCTTGGTTTTAAAAAGATAGGTGATAACGTCTGAAGTTCCAAGGGCAAGGGCAAGGGTAGCTATAAAAGACTCACCTCCTGAAAGGGTCTTAACCTCCCTCTTGGTTCCTGTATAAACGTCAAACACCTCGATTGAGACGTTTTTTTGCAAAAACATGTCCTCTACAAAGGTATACCTTCCAAAGGAAAACTCCTTCAGATATTCGTTAGCCCTTTGAAAAATAGCCCTTGCAAACATAGAAACTACAAAGGAATGAAAAGAGATCCCTTTAGGGTTTTTCCCTGAAATGAGATCACAGAGTTTACTTAAAAAACCAAATCTTTTTTCTAATCTTTCTCTTTCTTTCCCTAACTCTTGGTATTCTTTGAGATAACCCTCAAGTTGCTCTAACTTTTGATAGGCTATCCCTATTTCCTGATTTAGGCGTTTAAAGGTAAGTTCTAACCTTTCTTTTTTTTGGGTCAATGCTTCTAAATTCTGACTGATTACCTCAAGTTGGGCTTCTATTTCCTCTAAGTTTTTTAGGCCTAAACTTTCAAGCTTTTGGGTTAATTTTTCCTTTTCTGCTGTAAGCCTTTCTTTTTTCTGATAAAAATCTTTTATTTCAGCTTCTAAGGTTTGGATTTTACCTATCTCAGGTTTTAGTTCCTCAAACTCGTCCCACCGGTTTATAATTTTTTGTCTTTTTAGGGGTAACAGTTTAAAAACCTTAGCTTTATAGTTTGTTAAAAGATGCTGCAAAAATTCTTTTTGGTTTTTTAAGTCCTGTTCTATCGCGGTTTTTTGGTTGGTAAGGCTGTTTATCTGTTTTTCTAAGTCGGTTTTTTGGGTTTCAAACTCAGTAATCTTTTTTTCTTCGGTAACGATTTTTCTTTTTAAAGCTTCTAAACTTATCTCTTCTGTAAGGAGAGCTTTTAAACTATTTGTTAATTCTTCCAGGCGTCCTTTTGATAGCAAAAGCTTCTTTCTTTGGTTTTCTAAGGCTAAAGAGAGGTCTTTTTCTTCTGTTTCTTTTTTAGAAAGGATATTTTTTTGTTCTTTGATTTTACCTTCAAGGATTTTAATGATCATAGGATTCTTTTGATACTGGGAAACAAGCTCTGGATAAGCACTTTTTTGTGCTTCTATTTGGGCTAATTTTTCTTTTAATTCTTCTTCCTGATAAGGGGAGAGCTCAGTTTGTAATGTGTCAATCCTTATCTCCAAGGTTTGAAACTGAGTTTTGTAGTGTTCAAAATCCCTTTTTTTCTCTGTTAAAATTTTTTCTAGATTGTTTAATTCTTCAGTAAAGTTTTTATCGGTGATGGGAGAGGGATGAGAGGTTGACCCACAGACAGGGCAAGGTTTTCCTTCTTCTAAAGCTTTAGCAACCGTTAAAGCAAGGTTTTTAACCTCAAACTCCTGTTTTTGCTTTTCTAACTTCTCTATTTCAGTAGAAAGATTAGCTACTTTGTTTTCTAATTCAGGTTTTTTACTTAAGAAATGGTTTAGTTTAGTAAACTTTTCTAAGAGCTGTCTAATTTGTTTTTCTTCGTTAAGCCAGCTTTGAATTTTTAATAAAAGGTTTAATTTTTCTGAGTTTTCCTCAAGGAGTTGTTTAAGTTTTTTAATTTCTTCCCGGATTGAAAAAATTTCTTCGTCTTTAGACTGAACCTCCTTAGAAAGTTGATCGACTGATATTTCTAACGCTGTTTTTTCTTTAAGCTTTTCTTCTAACTGTTTCAACTCCTTTACTTTTAACTTCAGGTCTTCTATTTCTGGAATTTGAGATAAAACTTGGGAGAGATTTTGGGAAAGGGTGTTTAAAACTGCAGATAGTTTTATTTTTTTGGCAGAAAGATCTTTGATTTTAAACCTTACTTTCCATATTTCCTGTTTAAATTTTTTAAAGTCTTCATAAAAAGGCAAATAATCTTTAACAGTGTTTAAAAGTTCTAACCTGTTTTCTTTTTGTTTTATCTCATTTTCTAAGGCAAAGAGATTCTCTAACCCTTGTAAAACCTCACGAAAGGTTTTTAGGTCAGACAAGAGGGTTTGTTTGGTTGATATTTCCTGACTTAGAGTTTCTCTTTCCTTAGTAAGGTTTTTAACCTCTGCCTCTAAGGTTGAAAGATTTTTTTTGGTTTCTTTTATTTGATCTTCCAGTTCTTTTAATTCGTTAATGTTAGCCAGTTTTTTGATCTGGTTTTCCCGGTCTAAGTTTGACTTGATCTGGTTTTGGAGTTCTTTTAGACTAAGTTTAAAAAACTCTTCTAACTCGGCAAACAAAAAGGTGTCAAAGATGATCTTAAAAAGCTCTTCTCTTTCCTTTTTTTCTGCAAGAAGTATTTTACGATACTCTCCTTGAGGAATAAGAAAGACCTTTTTAAACTGCTCGGCATTAAGCCCTATCAAAGACTGTATTTTACTGTTGACCTCTTTTTCTTTGTCAGAAAAAAATTTGCCTTCTATCCATAGACTTAATTTTTTACCTTTTTCTTTGAAAGGAAGCCTTCTTATGATTCTGTATTCTTTTCCGTCTAAGAAAAACTTAAACTCTATTTCTGGCAGGAGGTTAGCCTGGTGTTGGACAAGGTGAGAAACAAGGGCCTTTGGGTCTCGCTTTTCTATGGTAGTGGTTCCGTAAAGAGCATAAACGATGGCATCGAAAAGTGTGGTTTTCCCTGCACCTATCTCTCCTGAGATCAGAAACAACCTGCTGTCGTTTAACTTTTTAAAATCCTGTTCGCTGATTTTAACGTCTAAATAAGGACCAAACCCTTTGATAGAAAGAAATAAAGGACGCATTCTTTTATTTTATTTTATATTTTCTTGAAAGTTCTCGTTCAAGATCCCTTTTTTTGATGTCTTCTCTGCGGTCGTAGACTTTTTTCCCTTTAGCCAAGGCGAGTTCCACCTTAGCCAACCCTCTTTCGTTGAAATAGACTTTGGTAGGAATAAGGGTATAACCTCTTTCCTGTACCTTTCCTGCCAACCTTTTGATTTCGGATTTTTTAAGTAAAAGTTTTCTTGTGCGGGTAGGGTCAAGGTTTTGAGCTTCTCTGCTGTGAGGATAGGGGCTTATGTGCATGTTATAGAGGAAGACCTCTCCGTTGACAACCCTGGCAAAACTGTCGTTAAGGTTAGCCCTACCTAATCTTAATGATTTTACTTCACATCCATAAAGCTGGATCCCAGCTTCATAGGTTTCTTCAATGTTGTATAGATGATAGGCTTTTTTGTTGGTGCACACTACCTTCATATGTTTTACTAAATTAACACAAATAGTTTGCCTTGACAAGATAAATAATTTTGCTAATATCCTTGTAAAGGGTTAGTAAAGGTTGTTAAAGATCAATTAACGGGGGTTTGTCATGAGTGCTCAGAAACCTTTAATTCTATGGTTTGATCAGATTTCCAAAGATGACATTTCTTTGGTTGGTGGTAAAAATGCTTCTTTGGGAGAGATGTATTCAAAACTTACAGAAAAAGGGATTAAAGTGCCTTATGGTTTTGCAGTAACCGCAGAGGCATATCGATATTTTATAAAAGAAAACCATTTAGACGATAAGATAAAAGAAATTTTAAAAGGGCTTGATACTCATGACGTGTTAGATCTACAAAAAAGAGGTAAGAAGATCAGGACCCTTCTTCTTAAGGCTAAAATGCCAGAGAAACTTGAGGCTGCTATAAGAGAGTCCTATGCTGAGCTTGAGAAAAGATATGGCAAGAATACCGATGTGGCTGTCAGGTCTTCTGCGACTGCCGAAGATTTACCAGATGCCTCTTTTGCCGGACAGCAAGAGACCTTTCTTAACATCAGAGGGGTAGATAACGTCGTAAAATATGTCCAAAAGTGTTTTGCCTCTCTTTTTACCGACAGAGCCATTTCCTACAGAGAGGATAAAGGGTTTGATCATTTTTCTGTTTATATCTCAGTAGCCATACAAAAGATGGTAAGAAGTGATGCCGCTTGTTCAGGAGTTATGTTTACCTTAGATACAGAAACCGGTTTTAGAGATGTGGTCTACATCACAGGCACCTGGGGATTAGGAGAAGCCTTGGTTCAGGGTAAGGTCACCCCTGATGAATATTATGTTTTTAAGCCTACCCTTAAACAGGGGTTTCGTCCTATCCTTTCTAAAAAGTTAGGTTCGAAACACCTTAAGATGGTTTATGGAGAGGACCCAAAACATCCGGTTAAGACAGTTAAAACCACCAAAGACGAAAGATTAAGCTTTGTGCTTTCTGATGAAGAAATTTTAAAACTTGCCAAATGGGCGATGATCATCGAAGAACACTATGAACGGCCTATGGATATAGAGTGGGCTAAAGACGGAGATGGAAAAACTATCGGCACAGGAGAGATTTTTATCGTTCAGGCAAGACCTGAAACGGTACACGCCATCAAGGAGTATAAATATTATGAAGTCTATAAACTTAAAGGAGAAGGTAGGGTTATCTGCACCGGTAAGGCTGTAGGAAGTAAGATAGGGCAGGGGAAAGCTCGAGTTATCCTTAGCTTAAACGAAATTGCAAATTTTAAACCAGGGGAGATTTTGGTAACTGAGATGACAGACCCTGATTGGGAACCTATCATGAAAAAAGCCTCTGCCATCATTACCGATAGAGGCGGAAGAACCTGCCATGCAGCCATAGTTTCTCGAGAATTGGGAATACCCTGTATCGTAGGTACAGAAAATGCTATCAAACTTATCAACACCGGAGATAAAATTACCGTTGATTGCTCTCAAGGCGAGATAGGAAGAGTTTTAGAAGGGTTGGTAGACTATGAAGTTGAAAGGATAGACCTTGAGAAACTCCCTGAAACCAGGACCAAAATCATGATGAATGTAGGTATCCCTGAACAAGCCTTTGCTCAGGCACAGATACCAAACGATGGAGTAGGTCTTGCTCGTATAGAGTTTATCATCGGGTCTCATATAGGGATCCATCCTCTGGCGTTGCTTAACTATGAAAAGTTGAAAGAAGAGGCTAAAAAGGATAAGGAAATCGAAAAGGTAGTAGCTGTGATCGAAGAAAGAGCTTATAACTATGCCAATAAGGCTGATTTTTATGTAGATAAACTGGCTCAAGGTATTGCGATGATAGGTGCTGCCTTTTATCCTAAGGATGTTATCGTGAGACTTTCAGATTTTAAGACCAATGAATATGCTAACCTGGTGGGAGGATATCTCTATGAGCCAGTAGAGCATAACCCGATGTTAGGTTGGAGAGGGGCTTCAAGGTATTATGACCCTAAGTTTGAACCTGCCTTTGCTTTAGAGTGCAAGGCTATCAAGAAGGCCAGAGACGAAATGGGGCTTACCAACATCAAAGTTATGGTGCCCTTCTGCAGGACGGTAGAAGAAGGGGAAAGGGTTATTAAGGTGATGGAAAAATATGGGCTTAAACAGGGAGAAAACGGGTTAGAGATATATGTGATGGCTGAAATACCAAGCAACGTTATCTTGGCAGAAGAATTTGCCAAGATTTTTGACGGTTTTTCGATAGGGTCTAACGACCTGACTCAGCTTACCTTGGGATTAGACAGAGACTCAGAGCTGGTCTCTCACATCTATGACGAAAGAAACCCAGCCATCAAAATTTTGATAAAACAACTTATTGAAACTGCCCATAAGTTCGGAAGAAAGGTCGGAATCTGTGGACAGGCACCCAGTGATTTTCCTGATTTTGCTGCGTTTTTGGTAGAATGTGGGATCGATTCTATGAGCCTTTCCCCAGATACTGTAATTAAAACCAGGCTTTTGGTTGCTGAGAAAGAAAAGGAGTTAAAAAAGAAAAAGTGAAAATTTTAAGGCTTATCTTTTTTTGGTTTTTTGTTTTTTGTAGTTTTGCCTGGGCAGAACTAAAAGTAGGTATATTACCCTTAAAACTTGAGGCACCTGCAGAATACGGTTATTTAAGAGAAGCTTTACAAAACCATATTTATCACAGGCTGTGGGTGCCTTCTAAGGTAAAAACCGTGTCGTTAGAAGATGGACGAACGTTATCTGGATTAGACTATCTCCTTTCCTCAGAGATAAAGGTGGAGAAAGAACAGGTAGCATTAAAACTAAAGCTTGATAGCGTAAGTCCGACCCCTAAAGAGGTTTGGACTAAAGAAGAAAAGGTAGCAAGAGATCAACTTTTTTCTAAGATAGCCGTTTACTTGGAAGAGATAAAAAGGATTTTGGTTGAGGGTAGTCCTCAGCCTCAAACCTTTACTTCTTTTTCTGGACCTTCTCAGTCTCAGGTTAGTACTCCTGCGGGAGGAATTACTCCTTTACCTAAGAATCTATCCGAGACAAAAGAGTATAACGTTCAGATAATAAAAGAAAAGAAATCTTTTTTTAGTAAGTTAAACCCATTTGAAAAGTTGTCAGACTGGATGTCTAACCTTTTTGCTAAAGAAAGTGAGTTTAAAATAAGCATTCCCATCCCTCCCCCTCCCCCTCCCCCTCCTCCTGGGGTGGTGGTTTCTCATCAACCTTTAGAGGTAAACCCTCAGACGTCTTTAAAAACTCCTCAGAAAGAGGCGTATACCGTTAATCCGGCTTTTTCCAAACCTCAACCTCAAATTCAACCTCAACCTCAATCCTTGATGCAACCGCAGACCCAACCACAGCCATCACCCTGGCAATGGTTTTAGCCATGAGGAAGAAAGGTCCTCAAATTTATATCAAACCTTATGCTAAGAAAAAAAAGAGCAGGTTTAAAAAGGTTTTTTTTACCTTACTCTTGATTTTTTTAGGCCTTACATGTGCTGTTTTTTTAACGCTAAATTTTTTAATCAAAAAGGAGATGGAAGAGGTGGAACGAGTCAGAAGAGAAAATGTATATTATGAAGGTGAAATTAAAAGGTTAACCTCTTCTGATGAGCCTTATGAAGAGATCTTACGGACTAAATATGGATACATAAAAGAAGGAGAAAAAATCATCATCTATTCTTCTCCTCAGGCAAAGGAAGAAAAAAAACCTTAATCAAGGGGGCTTTTTATGAACTATAAAGTTTTAGAGGGGTTTTTTGAGGGAGAAGACGTCAAAGTAGGTATAGTGATCAGCCGTTTTAACGTGTTTATTACCCAAAAACTTTTAGAAGGTGCATTAGATGTGCTAAAAAGACACAAGGTAAAAGAGGAAAATATCTATGTAGCCTGGGTGCCAGGGGCTTTTGAAATTCCTCTTGTGGCTAAAAAGCTTGCAAAGACCCAGAAGTTTGACGCAGTCATTTGTTTAGGGGCTATCATAAGAGGAGCTACCCCTCATTTTGAATACGTAGCCGCTGAAGCTTCAAAAGGGGTAGCTCAGGTGATGTTAGAAACGGAAATCCCTATTATCTTTGGTATCCTTACTACAGACACGATAGAGCAGGCGATAGAAAGAGCTGGCACCAAAGCCGGTAATAAAGGGGCTGAGGCTGCTCTAAGTGCCCTTGAGATGATAAACCTTTTAAAAAAGATAAACCAGGTTTAAGGGGAAGGAGCCATGCTTAAAACCTTAAGGGATTTTGACCTTAAAGGTAAAAAGGTTTTTATAAGGGTTGATTTTAACGTCCCTTTAGAAAACGGCAAAATTTTAGACGATACTCGTATAGTAGAAAGCCTTTCTACCATTACCCATGTGTTGCATTCCTATGGTAAGGTTATCCTTTGTTCTCATTTAGGAAGACCTAAGGGAAAAAGAGTGCCTGAATTTTCTTTAAGGCCTGTTTATGAATATTTGAAAACGGTTTTTAAAGACAGAGAGGTCAAGTTTTTAGAGGATTTTTTGAGTCCTGAGGCAGAAAAAGAACTCGAAAACCTGAAAGAAGGGGAGATTTTGCTTTTAGAAAACATAAGATTTTACGAGGGAGAAACCAAAAACGACCCTGATTTTGCCAAGGCTTTAGCCAAGTTTGCAGACATCTACATCAACGATGCTTTTTCTGTCTCCCACAGGGCGCATGCCTCTGTGGTAGGTGTTCCTCTTTTGGTTAAAGAAAAGGGGATTGGTTTTCAGATGGAAAAGGAACTGAAATATCTTTCCAAGATTGTAGGAAAGCCTGAAAGGCCTTTTTATGCGGTAGTAGGAGGAAGTAAGGTTTCCACCAAAATAGGGGTTTTAAAGAGCTTACTTAACAAGCTTGACAAGCTTATCATCGGTGGGGCGATGGCCAACACCTTTCTTGCAGCCAAAGGGTATTCTGTAGGAGATTCTTTTGTAGAAGAAGAATACATAGAGGTGGCAAAGGAAATTCTTAAAGAAGCTAAGGAAAAGGAGGTTAAAATTTATTTACCGGTAGATGTAGTGGTTGAAAACAACGGACAGGTTTTAGCTAAGGGCTTAAGGGAAATCGTTAAAGAAGATAAGGTGTTTGACATAGGAAAGGAGACGGTAAAACTTTTCTGCAGAAGCCTTGATGGAGCTAAAACTGTGGTCTGGAACGGACCTTTAGGGTATTTCGAAAAGCCACCTTTTGACTATGGAACTGTCGAGATAGCCAGAAAGATTGCCTCTCTTACCTGTACCACCATAGCAGGGGGAGGAGATACCCTTTCTGCCATAAAATATGCCTGCGTAGAAACAGGATTTTCCTATGTTTCTACCGCAGGTGGGGCCTTTTTAGAGTATTTAGAAGGAAAAGACCTGCCAGGAATTTTAGCTTTAACGAAGTAACGTTGAAAAAAGGGGTTAGATTTATGAAAAAGGTTCTTTTAGCTGGAAACTGGAAGATGCACAAAACTTTGTCTGAAGTAAAGGCCTATTTTGAGAAGTTTCTTAAAGACTTAGAAACAATAGACCTTTCAGCCAAAGAAATAATGATAGCTCCACCTTTTACAGCATTAGCTTACTCAAGAAAACTCACCGAGGGCTCACCGATAAAGTTAGGTGCGCAAAATGCTTGTTGGGAGGAAAAAGGGGCATTTACTGGAGAGGTTTCTCCTTTGATGCTTAAGGAATTAGGGGTTGAGTATGTGATAGTAGGCCATTCAGAAAGAAGACATATTTTCGGAGAAACCAATGAACTGGTAGGAAAAAGAGCAGAAGGCGTTTTTCGTTTTGGGCTGACCCCTATTCTTTGTGTTGGAGAAACCCTCGAAGAAAGACAGCAGAATAAAACCTTAGAGGTAATAAAATCACAATTAGAGGCAGGTTTAAACGGGATTAAAGAGGTGGGTGGAAGGGATCTGGTGATAGCTTATGAACCAGTTTGGGCTATAGGAACAGGAATTACCGCAACCCCTGAACAGGCTGAAGAAGTCCATGGTTTTATCAGAGATTTTCTTTCAGGTCTTTATGGAAAAGAGAAGGCAGAAACCATAAGAATCCTTTATGGAGGAAGTGTAACCCCTGAAAACATAGAAAGCCTTATCAAACAACCTAACATAGATGGGGTGTTGGTAGGTGGAGCTTCTTTAGACCCTGATAAGTTCTTAAAAATTTGTGCTGTAGCCCTTTAAGGAGCCTTTTACAGAGGGGGAGAAAAAGATATGACAGAACAGTGTAGTTTACCTGATTATACCGACCTTTCTCAAGAGATTTTAGAAATACCTAAGAAATACAAAAGATTGGCCATAGTAGGGGCAAGTTATAATCCAGATCGACCAAGCTATCAGGTAATGGAATATCTACTAAAAGAAGGTTTTGAAGTAGTCCCTATAAACCCGGTAAGGGAAGAAATCCTTGGGAAAAAGGTATATCCTTCTTTATCTCAACTCCCTGAAGAGCTTTATCCTGAAGTAGTGATTATTTTTAGAAAGCCTGAGATGGTTTTACCGATAGTAGAAGAGGCATTGGCTTTAAAACCTAAGGTGATCTGGATGCAAGAGGGGGTGATTAACGAAGAAGCTAAAAAACTTGCTGAGGCCCACGGGATAAAAGTGGTGATGAATAAATGTTTTAAAAAAGTCCATTTAATAGGCAAAAAGATGGGTCAATAGATGACAGAAAACTTACGCGAGGTAGAGGTATACACAGATTTAGAGCAATTTAGAAGAATTTTTACCAAAAACAAACAAGAGGTTTTAAAGTATAATCTTTCAGAATTTGTGGCACTCCTATCAACCGTCCCTCTTCCCAAGCTTTTTTCTGGTTTATTTTTAGAGCTTATAGTTAAACTTTCTGAAGCCCTTTACTGGAAAAGCTGTTTTTTGTTAAACACACGTCCTCAGGAGGAACCTCAACCTTCTGAGGAATCTTATCCTGAGGAAGAGATTTCAATAAAAAGACAGTTTCACTACTATAACCTTATTCCCTTAGACCGGGTTCTCGAAGATAAAGTTTTTTTACCTAAAAGTTCAGAGGTTCAACTACCTTCAGATGAATTTTTAACCAGTCCAGAAAGTCAACAGGCCTTCAACCTTCTTTTACAGGCTCTTCTTAGGGTGCTTCAACGGGAAACCCTTAAAACAGAAGTCTTAGAAAGGCTGCCACAGGTTTCGATAGAAGATTACATAGATGAGGTCTATCAGTTTTTACAACAAAATCCTTCTTTTTATTTTGAAGATTTCCTAAAAACCAGAGATCTCGATGTGTTAAAAGTGGTTTGTTATTTTTTGGCTCTTCTTTTCATGTGTTTCTATGAACAGTGTAGACTGGTGCAAAATAGCGAGTATGAAGATATACTGGTAATTAAGGTCTAAGGTTAAAAGTTCTTTTTAAGATATGTGAAATATTTAACAAGTGGTTTAAAAAGGGGTAGCAGAGATTAAAGATTTAATGATAAAGCCAACAAGTTATCCTGGTTAAAGAGAGGTTATAGATGAAATATAAGATAAAGCATTATCCTGAACGTTGTTCTGGTTGTGGGGAATGTGTTAAGGCTTGTGCAGAAAATCATGAAGGATTGAGCAATTGTGCTATTTATGAGATAGAGGGCAAGTTTTACTATTTTTCATGTCTTCAGTGTAAAAGGCCTCAATGTGCGTCGGTGTGTCCTGTAGGTGCTATAGAAAGAGAAGGAGAGGTGGTAAGGCTTTATCCGGAGCTGTGTGTGGGATGCAGAAACTGTGAGGAGGCTTGCCCGTTTGGTGTGCCTAAGTTTAACAAAAAAACAGGCAGGATTAACAAGTGTGACCTTTGTTTAGAAAGGGTAAAGGCAGGTCTTTTACCTTATTGTGTAGAGGCTTGTCCTAATCAGGCTTTAGAGCTAGTTAAAGAAACTCCTAAACCTAAGGAGGAAGAAAAATAAATGAGTGGATATCAAGGGATTTTTTTGTTTGGTTTTTTGCTTTTCCTTCTTGGGGCTTTATTGGTGATAGCTAACAATTTTTTTGCCTTAAGAAGGTTTAACCCTGCTAAGTTTAAACCTTATGAATGTGGGATAGATGTTTCGTGGGATGCAAGGATTCCGCTTAAGGTAAAGTTTTATTTGATAGCTGTGATTTTTTTGGTTTTTGATGTTGAGCTGGTTTTTCTTTATCCATGGGCAGTAGTTTTTGAAGACCTTGGTTGGTTTGGTTTTGTAGAAATCGCGGTTTTTGTGTTTTTGTTGTTGGTAGCCTATGTTTATGCCTGGAGAGAAGGAGCTTTAAAATGGGAGTAGAAAAATCTACCATAGAGATAGCACCTGGAGTAAGACAGGTTCCTGGAGCCCCTGTGGTGGTGACTACCATAGACAAAGTGATAAACTGGGCAAGAGCAGGGTCTTTGTGGCCTCTTACCTTTGGGCTTGCCTGCTGTGCCATAGAGATGATGGCAACTGGAGCCAGTCACTATGACCTTGACCGGTACGGTATAATCTTTAGAGCTACCCCTCGTCAGGCAGACCTTTTGATAGTGGCAGGTACGGTAACCAAAAAGATGGCTCCGATCGTAAGAAGGGTATATGACCAGATGCCAGAGCCTAAGTATGTGATTGCCATGGGAAGTTGTGCCTGCTCTGGGGGAATTTTTAGAACCTATTCAGTAGCTCAGGGGGTAGACCAGTTTTTACCGGTAGACATCTATCTACCTGGTTGCCCTCCCCGTCCTGAAGCCCTGATTTATGCGTTGTTGCAACTCCAGGAAAAGATTAAAAAAGAGACCAAAAGATGGGGTTACTGGAGATAGTGTATGGGACTTTATGAAGAGTTAAAGGTCAAGTTTCCAGAGGTAGTGAAAGAAAGTTTTCTGGAAGTTGACGGCGAAGTGGTGGTTTGCAATAGAGAAGGTTTTTTAGACCTCATAACCTGGCTTAAACAAGAAAAAGGTTTTATCCATCTGATAGACCTTTGTGGGGTTGACTACTTAGGATATAAACCTAAAACCTTTGAGGAAAGGTTTGAGGTGGTTTATCATCTTTTTAATTTAGATGAAAGAAAACTTTTAAGGTTAAAGGTTAGGGTTCCAGAAGAGGACCCCTGGCAGTATTCTGTAACCTCTCTATGGAAAGCGGCTAACTGGTTTGAGAGAGAGTGTTTTGATATGTTTGGGATAGTTTTTAAAGGTCATCCTGACTTAAGAAGGCTGCTTATGCCTGAAGACTGGAAGGGTTATCCTTTAAGAAAGGATTATCCTCTTTTCTCAGAGGAAGAAGACTGGGAACCATACAAGGCTTTGGTAGAAAAGTATAAGAGGAGAGGCTAAAGGATGTCTTTAGTTTTAGAGGTTAATAAAAAACAGAAAGGCAAAGACAGCTGGGAAGAGCCTTTTTATCTAAACATGGGTCCTCAGCACCCTTCTACTCACGGGGTTTTACGCCTTTTCCTTGAATTAGAAGGGGAAACCATCGTTAACTGCGACCCTATCATCGGGTATCTCCATAGAGGAATAGAAAAACTTGCAGAAAACCTTAACTACAACCAGACCATCGTTTTAAGTGACCGGTTAGACTATATTTCTTCTGCGGCAAACAACGTAGCCTTTGCCCTTGCCTTTGAAAAACTCTTCAAACTTGAGGTGCCAAGAAGGGCTAAGCTGATAAGAACGATCGTTTCAGAGATGGCAAGGATATGTAGTCATTTACTCTGGCTTGCAACCCATGCCCTTGATATAGGGGCGATGACTGTTTTCCTTTACTGTTTTAGGGACAGAGAATGGTTGTTAAACATTTATGAAAGGATTTGTGGGGCAAGGCTCACCCATACCTACGTTAGAGTAGGTGGGGTAAGAAGAGATTTTGAGCCTGAGGTTATAGAGGAACTCTATCGGTTTGTAGAGGAATTTCCTAAAAGGATTACCGACTACGAGACCTTGATCGATACCAACCGTATCTGGCTTAAACGAACCAAAAACATAGCGGTAGTTTCTGCTGAAGAGGCTTTTAACTTAGGGCTTACCGGTCCTTGTTTAAGGGGATCTGGTGTTCCTTATGATGTAAGAAAATTTAGACCCTATGATGCCTATCCTGAGGTAGAGTTTGAGGTTCCTGTAGGACAAAATGGAGATACTTACGATCGTTATAAAGTAAGGATGAGGGAGCTTCGTCAGTCTAACTGGATTATCAAACAGTGTTTAGACAAGCTATCTGAAACCGAAGGGGAGCCGGTGTTGACTGAAAATGCTCCTGACCTTCTTATGCCAGAAAAGGTGAGAGAAGTTTCTGCTCAACCCCATCCTAAGCTTGGAGTTATGTTTAAACCAAAAGAAAAAGAGATTGTCCCTGTAGGGGAGGCCTTTGCTTCCATAGAATCCCCTAAGGGTGAACTTTCGGTTTATGTGATAAGTGACGGTTCAAGTAAACCCTGGAGGCTTAGGATCAGGACTCCCTCTTTTGTACATATCTCTGCCATTCCTCATATGACAAAAGGGCATATGATTGCTGATCTGGTAGCCATTATAGGGACCCTTGACATAGTTTTAGGGGATTCTGACAGGTAAGGAGGATATATGGAAGACCTTTGGTCCAATCTGTTTTGGTTTTTGGCAGGAACGGTGATCCTGCTTATAGTAAGCCTTTTACACGTAGCCTATCTTACCTACGCAGAAAGAAAGATCATTGCCAGGATGCAACAAAGGCTTGGACCTAACAGGGTAGGACCAAGAGGGCTTTTACAACCCATCGCTGACATGTTAAAACTGCTTACCAAGGAAGACATCATTCCTGCTCAGGTAGATAAGCCTGTATTTTATATCGCCCCTTTTATTTCTCTGGTTTGTGCTGGAACAGGGATAGCGTTGGTGCCTCTTTGGGAAAATTTTGTGATAAGCAACATAAACGTAGGTCTTTTGTTTATTCTGGCTTTAAGCTCTTTAAGTGCTTACGGAGTTATACTGTCAGGATGGGCTTCTAACTCAAGGTATGCCTTTTTAGGAGGGCTCAGAGCCAGTGCTCAGGTGATAAGCTATGAGATAGCAATGAGCCTTGCCCTTTTAAGCGTGGTTTTGATGGCAGGGTCCCTTAACCTCGGAGACATCGTAAGAGCTCAGATAAACTCACCTTTTAAGGTTTATCTTATCCCTCAGTTGCTCGGATTTTTTGTTTTTATCGTTTCAGCGGTAGCTGAGTGTAATCGCACTCCCTTTGATTTGCCTGAGGCAGAGACAGAGCTTGTTGCAGGGTATTTTGTAGAATACTCAGGAATGAGGGTTGCCCTTTTTTATCTGGCAGAATATTTTGGAATGCTTGTGATGAGTGCCCTTGCAGTTACTTGTTTTTTAGGTGGTTGGGCAGGGCCCTTTGAGGTTCCTTATGTTCCCTTTTTCTGGTTTGTGGTAAAGGTTTATGCCTTACTTTTCTTTTACATTTGGATAAGGGCTACCCTCCCAAGATATCGTTATGACCAACTTATGGACCTTGGTTGGAAGGTGCTTATCCCTCTTGGTTTGATAAACCTGTTTTTAACAGCCTTGATAAAACTGATTTTTTAGGAGGAAATGGAAGGTGAAAAGCTTGTTTGAAAAGCTTTTTTTGATAGAAATTTTAAAGGGATTAGCCTTAACCCTTAAAAAATTACTGTTTGAAAAGCCTGTTACCATAGAATGCTACGACAAGGTAATCCCTCAACCTTATCCAGGATTTAGAGGAAGACATGCTTTGGTTAGAAGTGAACTTACCCAGGGACCTATCTGTGTGGCTTGCCATAGGTGCGAAAGGGTTTGCCCTTCAAGATGCATCTACATCAAAACTGTAGAGATAGAAGAAGGAGGAAAGAGAAAAAGACAGTTAGCTGAGTATGCGATAGATGCTTCAAGATGTGTGTATTGTGGGTATTGTGTAGAGGTTTGCCCGGTAAATGCCCTGGTGCTTACAGAATTTTATCAATACATAGGAGAAAAAAGAGAGGACCTTTATTTTGACCAGGAAAGGTTGCTTAAAAACTGGGATGAGTTTATCGCTAAAGCTGAAAGGCCTTACTTTAATCCATTCTGGAAACCTAAGGGTATCCCAGAGGGATTTTTCTCTATAGTAAAAAGAAAGGCTAAAGGGGTTTAAACATGGGATTAGGCATAGATCTTAACAGCCTTATTTTTGGGTATCTGGCTTTTGCGATGGTAGTTTCAAGTGTGCTTGCGGTTTTCTCGAAAAATCCAGTACACACCATACTTTTGGTTTTGGTGATGGTGGTGCATCAGGCTTTTTTGCTTTTAACCCTTGGCTCTGAGTTTTTGATGGCTGTACAGCTGATTGTATATGCAGGGGCGGTGCTGGTTTTGTTTTTGTTTGTGGTTTATCTGATAAACCTGAGAAAAGAGACAAAACACAGTATCTTTGTTAAACGTTTTTGCCTCTGTAGTTTGGTTTTCTTGCTGTTTTTAGGTTTTATGGGGGTTAATCTTTACCTGATATACGGAGCCAAAAAGTTTGAGCAAGCAGTACTACCCTTTAATCCTTTAGAAAAAGACAACCTTTGGTGGATAGCCCATTATCTTTTTAACTATTATCTTTTGCCTTTTGAGATTATAGGAGTGATATTGCTGGTAGCGGTTTTAGGGGCGGTCTTTTTGGTAAGAAAAGTTAAAACTACAGAGGAGGAGGTTTAGTAAAAAAATGGTACCTTTTGAGGCATATTTAATCCTATCATCGGTCCTTTTTCTGATAGGGCTTTTTGGTTTCTTGATGAGAAGAAATTTGATAGTAGTTTTGGTTTCCATAGAGATTATGCTTAACGCCATCATCATCCTTTTTGCTGCCCTTTCTTATTTTAAAAAAGACATAACTGGTTATGTGATGGTGTTTTTTATCATAGCGATGGCTGCGGCTGAGGCTGCGATCGGATTGACCTTAGCTATATTGATCTACAAAAAACTTAAAACCGTTTATACAGAAGAAATAAACCATTACAAGGGGTAGTTTTTATGGCAGAACATCCTTATGAGTTGATTACCCATTTTAACCTCTGGGTTTTTCTTATTCCATTTATACCCCTTTTAGGTAGCCTTTTTACCCTTATCTTTGGGAAGAAATATTTACAGGAAAAGGCCCATCAGATTCCAGTTTTAGCTATTTTCATAAGTTTTCTGATCTCTTTAAAGGTTTTGTTTGAGGTGCTTTCAGGAAAGATTTTTGATTTTGACCTTTATACCTGGATTTCTGCTTCCAACTTGAAAGTAGGATTAGGTTTTTTGGTTGACCCTCTTTCTATAGTAATGACCACGATGGTGCTTTCGTTATCCTTTCTTATTCATGTTTACTCTATCGGCTACATGTATGGAGACCCTGGGTATTATCGATTTTTTTCTTACATCTCTCTTTTCACGTTTAGCATGCTGATGCTTGTTCTTTCTAACAACGTGGTTCAACTTTATTTAGGGTGGGAGGCAGTAGGGCTTTGTTCTTATCTTTTGATTGGTTTCTGGTATGAGAAAAAGAGTGCAGCCAACGCAGCCAAAAAAGCCTTTATCGTTAACAGGGTAGGTGATTTTGGTTTTGCCCTTGGGGTGTTTGCCCTGTTTTATTTTACAGGAGCGCTTTACTATCAGGATGTCTTCTCTAAGCTTCCTCTTTTGTCTGAAAAATATATAGACTTTTTAGGTTTAGAAATCCATGTGCCTTTTCTGATAGCCTTTTTACTTTTTTGCGGGGCTATGGGTAAAAGTGCACAGTTTCCGCTTCATACCTGGCTTCCTGATGCGATGGAAGGTCCAACCCCTGTTTCAGCACTTATCCATGCGGCTACGATGGTTACCGCAGGGGTCTTTATGGTAGCAAGGCTCCATGGTCTTTTTGAGCTTTCTTCTTATGCCATGGCTATGGTAGCTTTTGTGGGGGCTTTTACCTGTTTCATGGCAGCAACCATCGCCCCTACCAGGTTTGATATCAAAAGGATCATCGCTTACTCTACCATGTCTCAACTGGGATATATGTTTATGGCCTGTGGGGTAGGAGCCTTTGCTGCAGGAATTTTTCACCTCTTTACACATGCCTACTTTAAAGCTTTGCTTTTTCTCGGTGCTGGTAGTGTGATCCATGCGGTTCATACCAACGACATAAGGCAGATGGGTGGGTTAAGAAAGTATATGCCCTATACATTTGTTACCTTTATGATAGGTGCATTAGCCTTGGCTGGTTTCCCAGGGCTTTCCGGATTTTTTAGTAAAGACGAAATACTTGCGATGGCCTATTTCTCTCAATATCCCTGGGGTAAGTTGGTTTGGGCTACAGGGCTTTTGGTGGCGTTTTTAACGGCTTTTTATACCTTCAGGTTGGTTTTTCGAGTGTTTTTTGGAGAGTATAACGGCAGAAAGGATTTTCATCCACATGAGTCTCCGAGGGTAATGATAATTCCTCTGGTTTTAATAGCTGTAGGAGCGGTTTTTGCTGGTTGGTTAGGGGTGCCTCATTCCTTGGGTGGAAACCCTGTGTTTTTAAACTTTTTAGAACCGGTTTTAGGGCACCCTAAAACCTTACCGATAGAACACCATACCGAGTATCTTTTGATGGTGCTTTCAGTAATGGCTGCTTTTTTAGGTATCTTTTTAGCCTGGGTAGTCTATCTTAAAAAACCTAGTCTTCAGTTTTGGTTATCACAAAAATTACCTTTGGTCTATCGGTTTCTTTATGGTAAGTGGTATTTTGATGAACTTTATGATGTACTTTTTGTGCGTTCTACGTTATGGACAGCAAGATGTATAGTAAATAAGATTTCAGACGGTATTTTGATAGAAGGGGCTATAAACGGTACTGCTAAACTGATAAGCCTTGCAGGTTCTGGTTTAAGGATAGTGCATTCAGGGGTGGTGAATCATTATAATACTTTTATTTTGGTAGGTGTTATCATTTACTTTATTTTGTATTTTTGTTTAAGATAGAGGCGGAGGAAGGTTTATGGAGTTTTTACAGAATAATTTGCTTTCCTTGATACTATGGTTTCCTTTATTAGGAGCTTTACCGATTTTCTTTTTAGGAAAAAATTCTGCACATACAGCTAAATGTATAGCCCTTTTAACGATGATTATAGATTTCGGCTTGTCTCTTTTACTTCTTTTTTCTTTTGATTTTCAGAATCCTGGTTTTCAGTTTGTAGAAAAAAAAGTTTGGATAGACTTTTTAAACAGCTATTATTTCCTTGGAGTAGACGGGATAAGTATTCTTTTTATACCACTTACTACTCTCACTACTTTACTTTGTATAACCATTTCTTGGAACTCAATCAAAGATAAAGTAAAAGAGTTTTATTTAGCCCTACTTTTTACTAACATAGCCATTGTAGGCACCCTTTGTGCTCTTGATTTGCTGCTTTTTTATGTTTTTTGGGAAGCTATGCTTATTCCGATGTATCTTATTATCGGTATTTGGGGTGGTCCCAGAAGGATATATGCTACCCTTAAGTTTTTCCTCTATACTTTTTTTGGTTCGGTTTTTATGTTAATCGCTATCGTTTATCTTTTCATTAAGTTTGGCACGTTTGATTATACTAAGCTTTTGGGAGTAGTAAACGGTGGTTTGGTAGAGAAGTTGTTGTTTTTAGGGTTTGCTTTGGCTTTTGCGATTAAAATTCCTATGTGGCCTGTTCACACCTGGTTACCTGATGCCCATACTGAGGCTCCTACTGCAGGTTCAGTTATTTTAGCAGGAATTTTGATTAAACTTGGGGCTTACGGTTTTATTAGGTTTGCTTTGCCGATGTTTCCTCATGCAGCCCAGGAGTTTGCTCCGTTGTTGCTTTTACTTTCGGTGATAGCTATCATCTACGGAGGTTTGGCCTGTCTTGCTCAGGATGACTTAAAAAGGCTTATTGCCTATAGCTCGGTTAGTCATATGGGTTTTGTAACCCTGGGAATTTTTGCCTTTAATCCTATAGCTATGAAAGGAGCTATCTTACAGATGATTAACCATGGAATCGTAACCGGTGCTTTGTTTATGTGTGTAGGCATTGTTTATGACCGTACTCATAGCCGTGCGATAAGCTATTATGGAGGGCTTGCCTCTGTCATGCCTGTTTATGCTGCCTTTTTTATGATTTTTACGTTAGCCTCGATCGGCCTTCCAGGAACCAACGGTTTTATCGGGGAGTTTCTGATCCTTTTAGGGACTTTCTTTACCAACAAACTCTTGGTTGTGTTCGCTGCCTTAGGTCTTATCATCGGGGCAGGTTATATGCTTTGGCTTTACCAGCGGGTATTTTTTGAAAGGGTAAATCCTAATATAGAAAGGTTAGCACCTTTAAGGGTTAACGAATTTTTATCCTTGCTGCCTATGTTGGTTCTGGTGTTCTTGATAGGGCTTTATCCTAAACTCTTTTTAGACTACATGACCACCTCAATCGAGCATTTACTTAATAACCTAAGGTTTTAGGAGGCTAAAAGTTATGACCATAGAGCTTAACTTTGGAGTAATACTTTCTGAGATTCTTCTTTTGCTAGTAGGTTGTTTTGTTTTTCTTTTTGATAGATTTTTTAAAAACAAAGGATATGCCTTTTGGTTAACCCTTTTGTCTCTTTTGATAGCAAGTGGTGTGCTTTTAATCTCGCCTTTTGGAGGGTTTACGTTAAGTTATCAAAACGATTTTTTCTCGATAGTCTTTAAGTTTATCGTTTTGTTTGGTGCCTTTTTGGTTGTTATCCTTTCTAAGAACTATCTTACCTATCATTCACAGCTTAACTACGGGGAGTATTATGGGTTTTTGATCCTTTCTCTGATAGGTGCTTTTTTGATGCTTTCTTCTATGGATTTGATCACCATGTATCTTTCGATGGAGCTGATGAGTTTCCCTGTATACCTTTTGATAGCGTTAAACTTTGCCCAACAGCGTAAATCCTTAGAAGGTTCTTTTAAATACTTCCTGGCTGGAGCTATGGGGTCGGTATTTTTACTTTTGGGTATGGGGTTGGTTTATAGTGCTACCGGATCTTTGTTTTTTATGCAGATTGCCCAAAGTCTGTTTGGTAAGGCAGAGTTAACCTATGTGCTGTTAGGATTTTTGTTTATTTTGGCAGGTTTTTCGGTGAAGATACCCTTTGTGCCTTTTCATATGTGGGCTCCTGATGCTTATGAAAGCGCACCCTTGCCTATAACCTCCTTTATCGCCTCCATAATCAAGTTTGTGGTTATAGCCTGTCTGATAAAGTTGCTTATGGTAGCCTTTATTCCTTTAAAAGCCAAGATAGGGCAAATACTTATTCCTGTGGTTTTGTTAACCATTCTTATCGGAAATGTGCTTGCTATCAAGCAAGACCATCTGATAAGGATGCTTGCCTTTTCCTCTATTGCACATGCAGGTTATGCTGGTTTAGGCCTGATTACTGGAGACCTGATAGGCTATAGCTTTACGATTTTTTACCTTTGGGTTTATCTTATCATGACCATAGGAATGTTTAGTATAGCGGTGTTTTTGGCCAACTACCAAAAGGATCTTCTTTATATACCTAAACTGTCAGGCTTGAGCCAAATCTCCCCTGGGCTTAGTTTTTTAACCTTGATTTTTATGTTTGCTTTAGCAGGGATTCCTCCGACAGCAGGTTTTATGGGAAAATTTTATCTTTTTATCGGTTTGGTTAAGTCAGGATATATCTGGGTAGCTATCTTAGCTGTTCTTTTTTCAGTGATAGGGGCTTATCCTTATCTTAGGGTTTTAAAGTTTATCTACATGGAAAAAACTGAGGAAACCTTTTCCTACCGTTGGGAACCTGGGGTTTGGTTCCCTGTGAGTATAACCGCTTTTCTTACCCTTTTGATCGGTATCTACCCCAAACCTTGGGTAGACATGGTTTACAGAACCCTTTATCTTTATCTTACCTTTCTTTTTTATCCATACTAAACACCTTTAGGAAATCTTTTCCCTTCTCTTTATCAATAAACAGGACTAATTTTTCCTGCCCTGATCTAACTCCTTTTCGGCTAACCTTTCATTTTTCTTAAGTTTTGCCAAAGCCTAAGTTTTCAAATTTAGGCACACTTTTTGATTTTAAATTAAAAAAGCCTTGAGGGGAGCTAAGATGAAGATAAATTTAAATTCAAATAATTGTTCCTGTGGCAACCTTTTTTTATCTAATGGGGGTATTTCAGGAGAGATTAATCAGGAATTTAACTTTCTACAAGTTATCCTTCTTTATTTGCTTTCTAACGGAGATCCTTCTTCTCAGCTGTTGAGTTCTCAGGGTATAAACGCAGACCAAGTTCAGGGTTTAATACAGACTAAAGGAACACAAACTGAAGGTCTGTCTCACACTAAGATTTTTCAAAAAGACCAAGCTCAAGATGAGGACCTGCAAGGTGTGTGGAGTTTTTTGTTTTGGGGATATTTGGTTGATAGGACAGGTATTAACTTGGATGGAGTTATTCAATCCATATCTAAAGAAGGATTAACAGAGGTTTCTGGGTTAAATCTAAACCAAAAGGGCTTGGGAGAACTTTTGGATAAATTTTTAAATAATCCCTCAGAAAAACTTAGGGTTTATGAAGAATTGAACAAACTTTTATTTTTGCCTGACCTTAAAAGCGATTTTCTAATCTGGCTAAATCATAAGATAGAAACTGGATTTCAGCCTAACGAAGAGATGACATCTCTTTGGGCTTATTCGTTTTTTAAGATAAAAAATGATCTGTCTGTTACGGAGGAAGAGCAAAATTTACTCCAAGGAGAAAAATTACAAACAGTTTTAGGGAAGGAAGATGTTTTATCTTTTCAGAACTTGATACAAAAACTTGAAGAAAAGCTAAAGAGTGAGGTTTTTTCTGATAAAAACTTTTTAGAGTTAAAGCCAAGGTTGTTAGAGGTTGTAAATCAAGCTGAGGCACGTTTAAAGGAAGGTTTTATAACCAATAATCAGGTTGTTGATAGTTTGTTTAATAAGTTGAGAGAAAGATTGTTTGAACAACAGACTATTTTAGGGGAGAGAAATGCAGAAGTAAAGGGTTTGAACTTAACTGAAGCCCCGTTTGAGGTGATTAAGGGATTATCTACTAAGCCTTCAGGTCCTCAAGAGGTTTTAGATAAAACTGCCGGGATGTTTGAAAGATATTTTGAAAGAGTTAAAGAAAAAGGATCCTTTTTAGCCGAGGGTATTGCTTTATTAAAAGAGAAACAAGGGTTTTCTCAAGAAGGACAGGGAGGGTTAACTCGGTTCCAATTTTTTTATCATCAAGTGTCTCACCTAAGGTCTAACGACCAGCACCTGGTAAATATAGAGACTGTAAAGTTTTTAGAAGGAGATAAGATGTCTCCTCAGTTTTTTGAGTTTGTGAAGAGGTTTTCGGCAGAGGTTCTTCCAGAAGGAGAAAAGAAGGCTTATGTAAGGCTTGAACCTCCCCATTTAGGAGGTCTTGATTTAGAGATTAAGGTTAAAGAAAAAGAGGTAATCATCGTAGCCAGGGTGGAGAAAGAAGAAGCCTTTCGTGAACTTCAAAATAACGTTGAAGCCATAAAAGAAAGTTTAAAAGAACTTGGGCTCTCTCTTAAAGATTTCCAGACTCAGCTCAACTGGGGTTATCAGGGTTTTGCAGGTGGATCTGGAGAGAAAAGAGAGGGGACTAAAGGGTTAAAGACTGATTTAGAAGCACAAAATCAAGATCTTAATATTTTACCTCTTGAGAAAGGGTTCAAAAACCTAAAAGGGAAACATTATTTTATCGTTTAAGGAGGAAAAAGGTTATGGCTACCACCCCGGTTAACACCAATAGTTCTACCATTAGTTCAGTAAACAGCTCTTCTCAGAATACCCAGAGAACACCTAAAAAAGTTTTACAAAAAGATGATTTTATAAAACTTTTTGTTACTCAACTTCGGTATCAAGACCCTATGAAACCTCTTGAAAACAACGATATGGCTATTCAACTTGCTTTGTTCAATCAGGTAGACCAGCTTTTTAACATAAACGACACCTTAAAGAGTTTGGTTGACCTTGGTAAAAACCTTAATCTTACCTATGTCTCAAGTTTGGTAGATAAAAAGGTAAAGGTAGATTCAAACATAGGAAGGGTAGAGCAAGGTCAGTTTTTAGGGGGTGAGTTTAAGGTTGAGGGGTTTGTCACCGGAGGAGAAATAGTTATAAGGGATTCTAAAGGTAATCTGGTAAAAAAGATAACCCTTACAGACCTTAAAGAAGGGATCCATAAGATAGAATGGGATGGAAAGGATCAGGCGGGAAATCTTGTGCCTGATGGTAACTATACCTTTTCTGTCCTTCTTTATGACGGTAAAACAGTCAATTCGGTAAAACCTACGATGGTAGCTAGGGTAACAGGAGCTAAGTTAGGGGAAGAAAACAGGCTTGTGATAAACGGAGTCCAGGAAATCCAACTTTCTGACATCAAAGAATTGATAGGAGGTTAAAGGATGGGACTTTTTGGTGTCATGTATATAGGATATAGCGGGGTGTTAACCACTTCTATGGGGATGAACGTTTCTGCAGACAACATCTCTAACCTTAACACTACCGGGTTTAAAGGAGGGAGATATGAGTTTGCCAATGCCCTGGTAGAGGCTTATGGAGAAACTTTTAGGAAGGAAAAAGGGTTGGGAAGTAACGTAAAGGCTATAAGAACGCTTTTTAACCAAGGGGCTATCGTAACCACAGATTCTCCAACTGACCTTGCCATCTCTGGTAAGGGCTTCTTTGTGGTTTCAGACCAAAAAGGAAATATTTTTTATACTCGAGATGGACAGTTTTTTGTTAACCAGGTAGACGAACAACACTTGGCCTTACAAAACAGTATGGGACTTTACCTTTTGGGTTCAGATCCAGATGCAACTTCAGCCGATTTAACCAATCTTAAACCATATCTCATCCCTAAGGTTATGCCTCCTAAAAGCACATCTAACATAGACCTTCAACTTATCTTCGATAGCACCAAACCTGTTGAACCTATAGACGATCCCCTTTGGCAAAGTTATGATGCAACCTCTTCTGATATAATAGAAAACCAGAAGTTTGACTACGTCTTTGATCTTTATGGTTATGATGCCTTTGGGAACAAGACTAACTTTAAACTTTATGTAGACCGCACGGCAAATTCTAATGAATATGAGCTTTTGTTTGCCCTGGAAGATCCAGCCTTAGATGGAAGAGGTTCAGGGAAATATCAAGGGGCATTTCTGTATGGAAGGCTATCTTTTGGAGGTAACGAAGATATAGTGGGGGCTAATTTTTGGGAGATAACCAACCCTTCTTCCTTTGACCCCACAGTTGACCCACCGATGGATTTAACCACTCTTGGAAGACCACAGTTTCAGGTAAACATAGGAGGGGCTACCCACTCCATAACCTTAAATCTTGGTTTTAGAGTAGAACCAGACGGAAGTATAACGAGATTTGTTAACTCCAGTAAGCTTCAAGCTAATCCTTTTGCTCAGCTGTATTTTAACCAAGATGGCTATCCAATGGGAGTGTTTGACAAGATAGAGGTGATTACTGAAGAAGGTAAGGTGGTTGCCTGGTATACCAACAATAAGAACATAGAGGTTTCAAAGATTTTCTTGGCAGATTTTTCTGGTTATGAAGAAAATTTAATTAAGGTAGGAAACGGACTTTTTATGGCCAGAGAAGGTGCTCAGCCGTTTATCTTCTCTCCTGGGGTGTTTGAAAGAGGAAGACTTCTTTCTGGAGCCCTCGAAAACTCAAACGTAGATTTAGCTTCGGAGATGGTGAGTTTAATTACCTTGCAAAGGGCTTTTCAGAGCAATACCAGGGTGATAACCACCGCAGACCAGATGTTAGAAGATTTTTTAAGTAAACGATAAAAAATCCGATAAAAATATAAGGGGGTGTTAATATGGGTTTGACCGATGCCTTGTTTACAGGAACAAGTGGATTAAGAGCCCTTGGCCATGGGATGAGTGTAATCGGAGACAATGTTTCTAATTTAAATACCACAGCTTTTAAAGGTGCTAGGATCTCTTTTAGCGATGTTATGGCACAAAGTATCAATACTGGGGCTGGTTCAGGACAACTTGGAAGAGGAGCAAGTATTCAGGCACTTTATCCGCTTTTTACTCAAGGGTCTTTTGAATCAACAGCTAACCCAACTGATATGGCTATAGCCGGAGCAGGTTTTTTTATCGTAAAAGATCCTAAAGGCACAGGAAACACCTTTTATACCAGAGATGGGCAGTTTGTGATAGATAAAGAGGGATATTTAGTTAATGCAGGTGGGTTAAGGGTGCAAGGATGGAGGATAGATGAGGTAACCGGAGACATAACCGGTGCTATCACCGACATTCAAATAGACCGCTCTTCTCCTCCGGTTAAAACTTCCAAAATAGATGTTATCACAAACTTGGATGCAAGAGAGGAAACGAGAACCAAGCTTATTTTTTTAAGCGGAAATCTATACGACGACCCTTCAGACGGGAACTATACCTATTTCCCTCCTACAGGCTATTATGAAGTAGTAATAAGGGACGTAGACGGTAAAGACAATAAGATAGGAATAAGACTCGGGTATAATGCAGCAACCCAAAAATGGGCTTACGAAATTTATAATTTGGAAACCAATCAACCGATAGTTAGTGCGGTAGACAGCACCTCAACCAGAGTCTCCTTTGAGCTCCCTTCTACCAAAGAGGTGATAAGTTTTGACTGGAGCGGTGTTACCCATGTAAACGGTCCCAACGACATTAAGATGCCAGGAAGAACAGGAAGGATAGAACTGTCAGGTGATGTAGACCCAGATACCTGGGAATATATAGACTTTATTGCTCCTACTGATCCTCAGGTAATAGATGCTAACGGAACGCAAAGGAAGATACGTGTTTATATAAGGTATGATAGTACGGATAGCAGATGGGACTACAGGGTTTTTGAAAATCCTGCCGCAACTCCAGCAACTAACCCTGATGACCCTACTCAAGAGACAGGGACCCTCCTTGTAAAAGGTGATAAATCTGATGAAACGAACATTTTCTTTTTTCTTGATGGAACCACTCAAAGGATCAACTTAGACTGGTCTAATTTAGGGTATGGTGGTGGTACACCAACTGCCACAGTGTTTACTTTACAGGAAACTGACACCCTTCTTTCATACTGGGATGCAAGACAGGATGTTCCTATACCTTCTACTGCCTATTCTTACAGAACAACCCTTACAGTTTATGATTCTCTTGGAACCCCACATGAGATTACGGTTTACTATAACCCTACCACCAAAGATAACGTTTACGAATTTTTGGTGGCTTGTAACCCTAATGAAGATATGAGAGATTTTACCAAAGATACTCTTCCTATGCAGTGGCAATACGAAGAAGGAACGATTACTCAAAAACTTCAAATACTTTCAGGTAATGTACAGGCTAAGAGTTTAAAAGGGGTCTTGATGTATGGTAGGCTTGAATTTGATAACCAAGGAAATGTAAAAAAGTTTTATGAAACTTACAGAGTGGATGCAAACACTGGGGCTTTAGTTCAGGTAGTAGATACCTCTGGTAATCCTGTTCCAGACCCGGTGGATAAATTTTCAGCCCTTGGTCCACATGGTTACCCCCTTATGATAGCCGACTTTTTGGGCATAGATTTTCCATATGATATTTACCCACCAAACTCGCAAGATCAAGGTCTTGTAAGAAATGACCTTCAGCAAATAGAATTAAACTTTGGATACTTTTTTAAAGACTCCTGGAGGTCTGAATCTGTAAGAACTACGCAATACGCAACCTCTAATGCCACCATTTTTTACGACCAAGACGGTTTTGGCCCAGGAGCTCTTGAAAGTATAACTGTAGACAACCAAGGTATTATCACCGGCAATTATTCTAACGGAAGGGTTATTCCTCTCTGGATGGTTTCTTTGGCAAACTTTAACGCTCCTGAAAGGCTCCAAAAAGTAGGGGGTAATCTCTTTAAAGAAACCACCCACTCAGGGCCTCCTGTGACAGGTAAACCAGGTAGCAATGGCCTTGGAACGATAGCTCCTAACTCGATAGAACAGTCTAACGTAGACCTGGGAGAACAGTTTGTAAAAATGATTATCTTTCAGAGAGGCTTCCAGGCTGATTCCCGTATCATCACCGTCTCAGATACTATGCTTGAAGAACTGATAAACCTTAAGAGATAATTTTTTGGTTCTCCCTGGGAAGGCTAACTAACCCTTCCCAGGGTATCTTTCTTTTTCCCTAATCTAACCCTTACATCTCCTAAATAAGATTGTTATCTATTGGTTAGATGAAGGCTCAAAGATTATAAAAAAATAATTTAAAAAACCTGTAAAGATGTCTTGACTTTTAGAGAAAATATATTATAATAATTCTTAAATAAAAAAAATAATAAGGAGGTTAGGTATGAAAAGTCTAAAGGGCACCCAGACAGAAAAGAACATTTTGACTGCCTTTGCTGGAGAGTCCCAGGCGCGTAACCGTTATACCTTTTACAGCTCTATAGCTAAAAAAGAGGGATTTGAACAGATTTCCTTTATCTTTGAGGAGACTGCTAACCAGGAAAAGGAGCATGCAAAAAGGCTTTATAAGTTTTTAGAAGGAGGAGAGGTAGAGATTACCGCTAAGTTTCCTGCAGGAAAATTGGGAAACACCCTTGAAAACCTGCTTCATGCAGCAAGTGGAGAAAACTATGAATATAAAGTAATGTATCCTACCTTTGCTAAGATCGCAAGAGAAGAGGGTTTTGAGGAAATCGCCAGAGTGTTTGAAGCCATAGCTATAGCTGAGCAGTTTCATGAAAAAAGATACCTTGCTTTAGCCAACAACCTGAAGGAAGGAACGGTTTTCAAGAAAAAGATAGAAGTCATCTGGAGATGCAGAAACTGCGGTTATATTCACAGAGGACTTGAAGCACCTGAAAAGTGTCCTTCTTGCGACCACCCAAGAGCCTACTTTGAATTAGTCTGTGAAAACTGGTAAAAATCTTTTAAATGGTTTAAAGGGGCGTTAACGCCCCTTTAAACAGATTACTTTTTAAACTCTATTCTTAACCCAAAGGTTTGAGGCCAGGCCTTTACCCCTTTTATTTCCTCGTATTCTTCGTCAAGAAGGTTTTTTCCCCATAAACTAAGGCCAACCCCGGTTTTAAACTGTTTTTTCAATTCCAGGTTTAAAAGGTATATCTCATTAGCTCGATAGGGTTTTCTCAGGTTGGCGCTAACGATCAAATCTATATCCCAGGGAAGTTTTGCATAAACCCCACCTACTAAGTTATGTCTTAGATAAGAACCCTGGTATCTGGCTGAACTTAGGTTTTTGGCTACCTGGTTTAAGTAGGTATAGCTTAGAAACGGTTTAATCCTGTTAAATGCTATGTTTAAGTCCATGGTAGCTCCCAAGGTTTTTAGTTCCTCTATGTTTTGAGCTTGAGTTATAGCTCCTACCTTTATCCAGTCTATGATGTCTTTCCCTGTTCTATAAAAAAGCGTTCCTGAAAGAGCAACGTGTGAGGTCTTATAATCAAAACCTATTTCTGAGTTATAGGCCTTTTCGTTAGAAAGACCAGGGTTACCCTTGGTATAAGGCGAATCATAGTATAGTTCTGTAAAGCTTGGAGCTCTATAGGAAAAACTAAAAGAGGCCCTGGTTTTTAGCTTAGGGTTGATCAGATAGGCAAGCCCTAAGTAGTAAGAAAAGAGGTCTTCATTCTTAGCCAGGCTGTCATATCGAACCCCAAGGCTTGGGAAAAATTTATCACTTATCTTCGGATATATCCAAAAATAAGCCCCTAACCCTTGTCTAACATGGTCTCCCAGCCTTGAGCTATCAAGGGTTTCATAAGAAGCCTCAACTCCAACCACATAGTCAGCAAGTCTTTTTTCTAACCTTAAAGGCAAGTTTGCCCTTAATACCTGAGATTTGTGCTGGTTTTTATAAAAGTCTGGATTATTGCGATCAAGAAGATAAGTATCATAATGGATTCTGTATAGCAGTGCAGGCTCAAAAAACCATGAATTTCCGTAAAAATTCTTTTTGGCTACAAAAAGATGGGTCCTTGTTTCTTCCCATTCTGTGTTGTATTTAGTGGTATAAAAATTTCTTGCCCCAAAGTCTTTTTCCTGAAAACCATAAAAAATTAGTTTACTTTGGTCTTTTACGTAGGTATTAAAGGTTCTTATGTCAAAATCTCGGTTCCAGATAAAACCGTTTGATTTCTGCTGAGAAAGATTAATTCCTAAAGGGGTGTTTCCTAATTCAAAACCTAAGCTACCTTTCATCTCCCATAGGTCATAGCTTCCGTATCCTCCTGATAAAAAAACTCCCTTTTCTGGCTTTTTGAGGTTAAAGTTGATGGCTCCACCAAAACCACCAGGGCCATAAAGGGCACTTGCTCCTCCTGCCAGCAACTCTACAGAAGAAAGCTCTTCTTGAGTGAAAGGAAGGTTCATAAGATGATGCCCTGTTTGAGGGTCAGAAAGTCTTATACCCTCAAAAACTACCAGATTTTGCTCAAACGTAGAACCTCTGATAGAAAGATCCTGCTGCACCCCAAACTCTCCTCTTTCTCTAAATTGCAAATTAGAAAACCTCTCAGGCCCGATCTTTAACTCCCAACCCTCTTTCAACACTTTTACCTCTTGAGAGACACGTTCAACCGTTTCAACACTTGCCGGGGCTGTAACCTTGACCTCCTCAAGAAAAACTGAGGTAATCTTTTCGCTGTTTTCAGCCTCTGCATTTGTGTTAAATAAAAACCACAAAACCCCTCCTAATCCTAAAATCCTGCCTATCCCCATCTTTGCCCCCATACCAAAGGAGATTTTGGTTTTTAGATAAAGGGTTTAAATTTCGTTAACCAAAAATTTAAAAAAGGTTAACATAAAAACATCAAAAGTCAACTTCTTAGGGTTGAATTTAAAAGGGGAAAGTAAAAAGATATGTTAGAAAAGGGTTAGAAGGTAACTTTTTTAAGGAAAATTTTGGGGTTAAATTAGACCCTAAACGTGAAAAAGTTTAAACAGGAGGAAGGGAATTTTTCCCTTCCTCCTGTTTTTATAAAAATAAAAGAGCTTTAACTTAAAGCTGCACGTCCTTTTTCTGTAAGCCTGTATTTTTCCCCTTCTGATGAGGTAATAAACCCAGCCTCTGTAAGTTCTCTTAGCGAACTTCTTACTTGAAAAAGGGGTCTTTTGGTTATTTCTGCTATTTCAGCAGGGGTAAGAGCCCCTTTTTCTTCTAACAACTTTAACAGCCCAAGAGCTCTTTCGCTAAGCCTTCCGTCAGGGCTTACACAACCTGTAGACATGTTTTTTTCCCTCTAACTCAGTTTTTTCTTGCAAAAATACCAGTCGATGTATTCATATCCCTGTTTAGCCCTGTTTACTGCCTCTTCATAGGAGGTTGGAGGAGGTACTATTACCTTTGTGTTCTCCTCAGTAAACTCCCAAACCTGAGGCTCAGGAACCCAGTTGGCAGGAGTGGCTACCCCATGCTTGTCAGCAGTTTGTAAGGCATCAATCAACCTTAAGATTTCTCTCATGTTTCTTCCTGCAGAAAGAGGATAGTAAATTATAGCCCTTATCTTACCGTTAGGGTCTATGATAAAAACAGCCCTTACGGTAGCGGTGGAACTTTCTCCTGGATGTAACATCCCATAAAGCTTTGCTACTCTACCATCAGCATCAGCTACTATAGGGAAGGGAATCTCTATTCCGGTTTTTTCTTTTAGGTTCATAGCCCAGGCGATGTGAGAGAACACGCTGTCTATGCTTAAACCTAAAAGCTGAACGTTTCTTTTGGCAAACTCTTCGTTCATCTGAGCAAAGGCTAAAAACTCGGTAGAACAAACTGGAGTAAAGTCTGCCGGATGGGAAAAGAACACCACCCACTGTCCTTTAAAGTCTTCTGGAAACTTGATAGGTCCCATCGTGGTCATAGCCTCAAAACTTGGAGCTTGGTCTCCAATCCTTGGCATACTGATTACTTCTTTTACCTCTTCCATAACCCACCTCCTGTAATTATTTTTAATTAAAACTAATTTTTAATAAGAATTATAATGCAGGATAAAATTTTGTCAAGGGGTAAAAATTCAAATACCCTAAAAATTTAAAATTTAAACATTCTAAAAAGACTTGACAAAATAAAAAATATGAGTAAATTGAGATTTAATTTCAATTGCAATTTTAAAAAGCAGGATGGTAAAAACAAACAGGAGGGTAGGTATGACAGTTGTGGTCGTAGGAGGGCACGATAGGTTAAAACCTCAGTTAGAAGAATATGCTAAAGAAAACCAGCTGAAACTCAGGTTTATTAACAGATGGTCTCCTCAAGCCTCTCATACCCTTTCATCAGCTGATTACATAATCATAATAACAGGATGTGTATCTCATGAGCTTGTTAAGCTTGCTAAAAGTTGCGGTAAGAAAAAATGTATCTTTTGCCGGTCCAAAGGTCTTTGTAGAATCAAAAAACTTATTACCCAGTTAAGGGTGCATGCCTAAATTTTTTTGTCTATTTATTGCAAATGAAATGCAGAATAAATTAAATAAGGGAGGTCAGACATGGTTGAGGGTTTAAAAGAAAAGGGATTAATCCCTTTAGCTCTTCTTAGAGAAGGAGAGCTTGGCAAAATCTATTCTCTTTCTTCAGACTTAAAGGTTGATTCTTGGTATACCTGTAGAGGTTGTGGTGGTGTTAAGTGTTGTCTAAGAGGTAAAAAAGATGTTGTTAACCAAAAGATTGGGTCTATGGGGCTTAAACCCGGGCAGGTAGTAGAGGTAAAACAAAACAAGCCAGGTAATCCTATTCTTCTTAGGGTAGAAGAAACTTTTATCGCGCTAAGCCGAAAACTGGCGATGAAAATAATGGTTCTTAAAACAAACCATAAATCATAGTTAAAAGGAGGGAGGCAGGGATGAGTATACGAAAATGTCAAAAATTTACCGTTTATCCCCTGTCTAACTTCCCATTAGGAGAATTGGCTGAGGTGATATGTATTTCTTCCTTTGACTTAAGCCTGAGGTTAAAAAGCATTGGCGTTCAGGAGGGAACTTTGGTAGAAATTATCCATCAGGACCCTTTTGGAGATAGGGTGGTAGTCAGGTTTAACGAAAGTAGAGTAGCTTTAGATAAAGCATTCCTAAAGTATATCTTGGTTAGACCGTTGAAAACCTCCTATGAGATGTTGAGAGATTTTGCAAGGGTTGACCAGTTGACAGGTCTTCTAACACGACAGTTTGCTGAAAATCTCTTAAGAAAAGAGTTAGCCAACCCACCGTATTGCTTGGTTTTAGCAGATGTGGATGATTTTAAAAGATTCAACGACACCTTTGGGCACCAAGCAGGAGATAGGGTTTTAAAAGATATCTCTCAAGTCATCAAAACCAACCTCAGGAAAACAGACCTGGCTGTTAGATGGGGTGGAGAGGAAATAGCCTTGTTATTAAAAAATACTACCCTTGAGTTAGGAAAGTTGATTGCCGAGCGTATAAGAAGGGCTGTGGCTAACCATGTTGTCTGGTGGCAGGGTCAACCTTTAAAAGTTACCGTAAGTCTTGGGATTTGTGGAGCTCCCCCGGTTAGACCCCTGGAACTACTTTTTGAAATGACTGATAAGGCCCTTTATCAAGCAAAAAGGTCTGGGAAGAACTCAGTTTCTGTTTGTGAGGAGTAGGGAAGATGTTGGCCAAACAGTGCCTTTATGACCCTGAAATCGTAGAATTATGTTGTCAGATAGAAAAATGTCAACCTCTGATGGTTACTGTTCATCAAATTTGTGAAGTCTTGACCAATCTCATGGAAAGTAAAGACCTGTATACCAAATACCACTCAGAAAAAGTAGCTGTGTTAAGCTACATGCTTGCTTTAGCCTTAGGGCTTCCTCCTAAACTGGCAGACCTTATTCATATAGCAGGACATCTCCATGATATCGGAAAGTTTGCTCTACCTGATGAAATCTTGAAAAAACCAGGTCCTTTAACACAGCAGGAGTGGAATATAGTCAAAAAACATCCAGTGATTGGGGCAGATTATCTCAAAGATATCAGGATTTTTCAAGGCAAAGGTGGGGTTATAGAGATGGTGCTTTATCATCATGAAAGATGGGATGGAAAGGGTTATCCTGCAGGTCTAAAAAAACGGGAAATACCTCTTGGAGCAAGGATAATAGCTGTAGCTGATGCTTTTTCTGCGATGACAGACAATCGCCCTTACAGAGAACCTTTAAGTTTCGAAGAAGCTTTGGAAGAACTCAAAAAAGGCTCAGGTTCTCAGTTTGACCCAGAAATAGTAGACATTTTTCTTAGCATGGAGGAAAGAATAAGGGGTTGGTTAGGTTTGATAACCAAATCTTAAAAGGAGGTGAAAACCGATGCCCAAACTTTCTAAGGTTAATTTAGGGAAGAGAGTTAAAGTAGTTTCTGTTGAAGGACCGCCATCGGTAAAACAACGCCTAAAGGAAATGGGTATAACCCCTGGGGTTGAGCTTCAAATAGTTAGGATTGCTCCTCTTGCTGACCCTGTAGATGTAGAAGTGCGAGGATATCATCTTTCTATCAGAAAAAAAGAGGCAGAGTTGATAGAGGTGGAGGTGATAGGATGAAAGAAATAAAGATAGCAGTGGTTGGTAATCCTAACACAGGTAAATCAAGTTTGATAAACGCCATTGCCAAGGCTAACCTTCAAGTTGGCAACTGGCCTGGGGTAACGGTAGAAAAAAAACAGGCAAAACTATCCTATAAAAATTATATTTTACACTTCATCGACTTGCCTGGTACTTACAGTTTAACCCCTTATACCGTAGACGAAACCATTACCAGAGATTTTCTCTTTCTTGAAGACTACGACGTTATTTTATGTGTGGTTGATACCACAAATCTTGAAAGAAACCTTTATTTTGTGGTACAACTGATAGAACTTGAAAAGCCTATGGTAATTGCTTTGAATATGTTTGATGAGGCAAAAAAACTTGGATATAAGGTAGACATAGAACTTTTACAAGAAATCCTTAAAGTAAAGGCAATCCCAACGGTAGCGGTGAAAGAACAGGGAGTTGAAGAAATTAAGGAGGCCTTGATCGAAGTCTTTGAAAGGGCAATCGTGCCAACTAAGCTTCCTTATGGAGAGGAGTTAGAGGATTTAATAAAAACGATTTTATACCGTATAAAAGCGGTAAAACCGGATTTAGAAAGGGTAAGCTTGGCTGTGGTTTTTAAGTTGTTAGAGGGAGAGGAGGATCTTTTAAAAAAGTTGGGTATTGAGCTTGATAGAAGAGAAATAGAAAACATCCTCAAACACATTAAGACAGTCCACGAGGTAGAGTTTAGTGATTACTTGCTTGATGTCAGGTATGGTTTAGCAACCGGGATTGCCAAAATGGTGCTTCAACGTCCAGAAATCAGACGGGAGACCTTTACAGAAAAGATAGACAAGATAGTTTTAAACAGGATCTTAGGTATACCTCTTTTTCTTCTGGTGATGTGGCTTTCTTTTAAGGTTGCGTTTGATGTAGCTAACCCTTACATAGATTTTTTGGACAAAGCTATAAATGAAGTTTTTAGAAAATGGATAGAGGCAGGGCTTTCCTCTGCAGGGATAACAGACTGGTTAATTTCCCTTATGGTGGATGGTATTTGGGTAGGAGTAGGGACTGTGTTGTCTTTTATTCCTATCATCGGGATGATCATGTTTATGATAACCTTTCTTGAAGCTACCGGTTATATGGCAAGGGCGGCTTTTCTTATGGATAGAATTATGAGATACTTTGGTCTTCAGGGAAAAGCTTTTATCCCTCTTCTTATGGGGTTTGGTTGTAATGTTTCGTCTGTATATGCTTGTAGAACTTTAGAACAGGAGCATGAGAGAAAACTTACGATGTTTATAGTTCCTTTTATGTCTTGTGGAGCAAGACTGCCAGTTTATGCTTTGTTTGTGGCAGCTTTTTTTGCAACCCACTCAGCAGAGGTGCTTCTTTTCCTCTATCTGTTGGGTATAGCTGTAGCTCTTAGCCTTGCTGTTATTCTTCACAAAACCTATTTTAAAGGGATTAGCGGACCTTTTATCATGGAGCTACCGCCTTATCGTATCCCTACTTTTAAAAATCTTGCCGTCCACACCTGGCTTAAGCTAAAACATTTTGTGATCAAAGCAGGGACTTTGGTTTTGGCCTTTAATGTTCTCATATGGATGGCACTAAACCTTCCCTGGAAGCCTGAAAAACCTGAAGACTCAATCTTAGGCAAAACAGGACATCTGATAGCCCCTATTTTTAAACCCTTAGGTTTTGGAGATTGGGCAAGTAGTGCCAGCCTTTTGGCAGGGTTTCCTGCAAAAGAGGTTATAGTTTCAACGATGGCACAAATTTATGGTGGAGATGTTGAAGATAATCCCCAAGAGGAACTTTCTTTTAAAGAAGACCTTAAAGAATTGATTTTGCTTTTTGCTGAAAAAACAAAAGAAGTAGGGGTTAATCTGATCTCTACTTTTAGGATCGTTACCCTCACGGCAGAGGTATCAGAAGAAGGTACAGGTATTTTATCTGAACTTCAAAATAGGTTTACCCCTGCTTCAGCTCTTTCTTTTATGGTTTTTGTACTCCTATATTTTCCATGCATGGTTTATGCAGCAACCGTGAGGATAGAAGCAGGATCCTTTAAGTTCGTTTGTCAGATAATTTTGGTTACCTTTATCGTTGCCTGGATAGTATCTTTTGTAGTTTATCATCTTGCAAGGTTAATTTTATAAAAATTATTTTTATAATAAAGGTGGCACAATTTTAAAGGTTATGTTAAAATTGTAAAAACATGTAGCTAAAACTAAATCAGGGGGGAGATTATGATAAGAAAGGTTTTTACGACCTTGTCCTTAGGTCTTTTGGTTTTTGGAGTTCCTGTTAAGGCTAAGGCTTATGAGGTAAACGAAAAACTCTCTATCGAGGCAAATTTGACAGGGGTTTACCAGTGGTTAGATAAGAGAAAGGGAGATTTTAAGGACGAGGAAAAAGGGTCTGTGGTTCTTGACGCAAGGGTTACGTTTAAACCTACAGAAAAGGATGAATTTTCTGTAAGAGGTAGTTTTGCCAAAGGAAATGGATTAAAAAAGGTTAGTCCTTTTAAACTCTCCCCTAATTCAGATGACCTCAGGGATGACCTTCACAACATCAACAACCGTTCAAGAGACCATTTGCAAGAACTTTGGTATGCAAGAACCTTTGATCTACCAGGCAACTCAACCCTTAAAACAACCTTGGGAATCATAGACGCAACCGCTTTCATCGACCAAAACCGGTTTGCAAACGATGAATTGACCCAGTTTATGAATGAGGCCTTTGTAAACAACCCGTTGACTAACCTTGTAAGTTATGACTACGGGGTAGCTGTAGAGTGGTCTAAAGGGCCTTTTAGTTTAGCCTTATTGGGGATGCAAAGTAAAACTGACGAGAATGAGGACCCGAGGTTTGACAAGAAAACTTATAATTATTATGCTGCTCAGGTAGGGTATAAATTAGAAACCTCTCTTGGAGAAGGAAACTATCGGGTTTTTGTCTTTACTACCAACAAGCGTTTCCCTGATTGGGATGGAGAAAAGAAAAAGGCCTTAAAAGGCTGGGGTATTTCTATAGACCAGGATATAATCAAAGATACCCTTGGGGTTTTTGCAAGAGCTGGTTTTCAGGATGATGACGCAGAAATAGACTACAAAAGCATGTATTCCTTAGGGTTGAACTATAAGTTTAAACCCTTTGGTGTAAAAAACGTTGAATTAGGGGTAGGTTACGCTTACCTTAAAGCCTCTTCCAAAAACGAAGAACTAAAACATACACAAGCTGTAGAAGCCTATCTTTCTGTTCCTATATACGAAAAAGAAAAACTCTTTGCCTCACATCTCACCTTTGACTGGCAATGGATGAAAGATAGGCTTAAGTACGAGGAAAACCCAGAAAATAAAGGTCATATCTTCGGGGTAAGGCTAAACTTAACTTTTTAAGCTTTGTAAGACAAATAGTACAAAGGGATAACCCCTCAAGGTTATCCCTCTTAACTTTTAAATATTAACCATATTTAAGTTGATGTTCAGTAAAAAAAAATTTCCCTCAGATAAAAACAGGTAGAAAATTTCGTATTAAAGGTCTTGAAATTTTTCTAAAATGAGTATTAATAAAAGTTAAGTTTTATATTATTTTGAGGAGGAGGTGGACTATGGGGTTGTGGAAATGTAGTAACTGCGGAGAAACAAAAGAATCAAGGTGTAAGCCTAAAAAATGCCCTAAATGTGGAGAGATGAACACGATGGTTAAAGAAGGGACAGAAGCTAATTCATCCTCTTCTTGTGAGCCTAAGAAAAGAGGATGTAAGAAAAAAGCTGGGTAATTCTATTTATCATGGTAGTTGCTACCTGGAATGTTAACTCTATAAAAGTTAGAAAAGAACAGGTTTTAGAATTTTTAAAGGAGGTCGGTCCAGACCTCCTTGCTCTACAAGAAACCAAATTAAAGACCGAAGATTTTCCTTTTCAACCCTATCAAGAAATAGGTTATCATGTAGTTCATTCTGGAGGGAAGGGGAGAAATGGAGTGGCTTTACTTTCAAAGGTGGCTCCAAAGATTATAAAACGGGGTTTCGAAAATACTTCAGAGCCTGAGAGTTTTCCTGATGCAGAAGAAAGGCTTATTGGGATAGAGGTTGAGGGCTTTGGTTTCGCTTCTCTTTGGGTTTTTTCGGTGTATATACCAAACGGAGGTCAACCTGAGTCAGATTACTATTACTACAAAATAAGTTTTTTATGGCAGCTCAAAGAGTTTTTTGAGAAAAACTTTTCTCCTGAGGCCCCTATCATCCTTATGGGAGACTTTAACGTAGCCCCAGAAGATAAGGATGTGTTTGCCCCAGGTTTGTTAGAAGGACATATCTGTTTTACTGAAAAGGAAAGAAGAGCTTTTTTTGACCTTCTTTCTTTTGGTTTTTATGATACTTTGCGAGAGAAGTATCCCGATGCCCGAGGGGTTTTTACCTGGTGGGATTATCAGTTTGGGGCTTTTAAGAAAAATCAGGGGATGCGTCTTGACCATATTCTTATCACTAGGCCTTTGTTAGAAAAGTTAGGAGACGTTTATGTAGAAAAAAGTTTTCGAACTAAACCTAAGCCGTCAGACCATGCCCCTTTAATAGCTAAATTTTTAGTCTAAAGAGTTTCCCAGTTAAGGCAAGAAGGACAAACCCAGGTTACCCCACTTCTGGTAAACATTCTCTGATTTTCTATAAAACAAGTTTGACAAATGGTAAGACCGCAGTGGGTACAGAGATAACAAAAGGACTGGGATTTTCCGCAAAAATCACAGACCCCAGCCCCAACCTTTTTCTTTAAGCTTTTTTCCTTTACTAAAGGGAGGTAACACTCCCTTTTTTGGTCTTCCATTAATGTTTTCCTACAGGAGAAAATTTTACTTTGAAAGAACCGTCAAGCCTTACAGTCTTTCTTTCGTTAAACTCTTGCTGTTTACCTTTATTCCAGTTCTGTACCGGTCTAAAATATCCAACCACTCTACTATAAACCTCACAAGGCACCACTTTTACCTTTTGAGTCTTTTCTTCTTTCATCCTACACCTCCTTGGGTTGGAGTTTTAACTTATAGCTGTATTAACAAAATTTTTAGCCAGACTAATCGGAAGCTCCATTTCTACCCCAAACCTGTTTAAGTCAGCTTCAGAATGAGGATAGGGGCAGAAGTCATGTCTCCCAGGTAGATAGCCATGTACAGGACAGACAGAAAAGGTAGGTGTGATGGAAAAATAGGGAAGCCTAAAGTTTTCTACCACGGTTTTTACCAGGTCCTTTACCACGTTGGTATCATGGATTTCTTCTCCGATAAAAAGATGAACGACCGTTCCACCAGTAAAAAGTATCTGTAGGTCATCTTGATGGGTAAGTATCTCAAAAATATCGTCTGTATAGTTAACAGGGAGATGGCAAGAATTAGTGTAGTAAGGAGCTTCTTCAGTACCTGCGGTTTTGATCCTGGGGAATTTTTTCTTGTCAATTTTTGCCAGTCTGTAGCTTGTTCCTTCTGCTGGAGTGGCCTCAAGGTTGTAAAGATTTCCTGTTTCCTCTTGAAAAAGACTTATCTTTTCTCTCATAAATCTTAAAACTTTTATCGCAAACTCTTTAGCCTCAGGATCATAGATGGGTTTCCCTAAGAAGTTTACGCACATCTCATTCAACCCTACAAGTCCTATAGTAGAAAAATGGTTAGCCCAGTAAGCACCTCTCGCCTCTTTTACCGAGCTTAGGTAAACTTTACAATATGGATAAAGTCCTTTTTCAGTAAAATCCTCGATCACTTTTCTTTTGATCTCAAGGGATACCTTAGCAAGTTCCATCAACCTTTCTAACCTTTCAAAAAGATCCTCTTCACAGGTAGCAAGATATCCAAGCCTTGGCATGTTGATGGTAACCACCCCTATACTTCCGGTCAAAGGGTTAGCCCCAAACAACCCTCCTCCTCTTTTCTTTAATTCTCTTTTATCGAGACGGAGCCTGCAACACATACTAAAAGCATCCTCTGGGTCCATGTCTGAGTTGACAAAGTTTGCAAAATAAGGTATCCCGTATTTTCTGGTCATCTCCCAAAGAGGTTCATACTCAGGATTATCCCAGTCAAAATCCCTAGTGATGTTATAAGTAGGAATAGGAAAGGTAAAAATCCTTCCCTTAGCATCTCCTGCCATCATTAACTCACAAAAAGCCCTGTTTATCATAGACATTTCTTTGTGAAACTCCTCATAGGTTTCTTCTTGAGGTTTTCCACCTATTATGACATTTGCCTTGGCATAAAGCTTTGAAGGCTTAAGATCAAAGGTAAGATTGGTAAAAGGTGTATTTCCAGTTATAAACACCTGCCCAGCTCTTCTTGCAATTACAGTTTCATTTTCGGTATGAACTGACCAGATGATACCACAGTAAGGAACCTTATCTATTTGTTGGATATAATCAGTTTTAGTCTGAGTAAAGGTTAGCTCATATCTTAATTTTTTATTATTTATTTCGGGTTTGCGTTCTCTTATGGAAACATTGTATCCTGCGAGAACTCCCACTGCCATAAGTCCATCAGTAAAATCTTTATTAGTAGTTATAATTCTTATCCTCCCTCCATCAATCCATCCATCACCCTTAGCATAAGTTTCAAGGAAAAGACGAGCCTGTCTTTTACTTAACTGATAAAGATAAAAAGGGAATATCTTTTTTGGATTTCCCATTACCGCATGAACAAACTTGCTTGACTCTGGAGAAAGTCTTATATGGATACATTTCCCCCAGGATTCCTGTTCTCTTTCCGTATATTCAAGGTTCAATTTTTCAAGTAAAGCCTTGATTTCTTCGTAATTTTCAGGATGTTTTTCCTTAGACTGATAAATACTAACTCTTTTAGATCCGTCTTTTTCTATTGAACCCTCTGAAAGAACCCAGGCACAAAGCTTTAATTCCTCATCTGAAATGGGATAATCTTCTTTTGAGTTTTCTCCTGTAACAGGTATTGGAATAGGAGATTTAAACCCAAGTATCTCCTCAATAGGCTGAAGGATAAATTTATCTGTATTAAATATTTGTCTTACAACTCTATGGCCAGGTGAGATAAGCTGATCCTGGTTGCGATTTTTTAAGTTATACATTATGCCTTCATACTTCCTTCTAAACACATAAGTAACCTTTGCAGGTTCTATAGTCCCCTTTTCAAGATTAAAAGTATAGATAAAATCTCCTTCATTAACTTCATTCCACCTCTTCCAACCATTTGGAGTTAAAATTTCTGTATCTTCAGAAAGGCATTGAAAACCTACTCTGGTTGGCACATTTACATTAAACAAAAACTCCTGCATACATTGTTTTACTTCAGGGTAGGTTAGTTTGTCATACCTTACAAAAGGAGCAAGGAGGGTATCAAAGTTAGAAAAGGCTTGAGCCCCAGCCCCTTCTCCTTGAAGGGTATAAAAGAAGTTTACTATCTGTCCAAGGGCAGACCTAAAATGCTTAGGAGGGGCACTTTCAACCTTACCACTCACCCCTCCAAATCCTCTTAAAAGAAGGTCATATAGGTCCCATCCCATGCAATAGGCTGAAAGACAGCCAAGGTCATGAATATGAAAATCTCCTTCTCTATGAGCTTCAGCTATTTCCTTAGGATAAAGCTTTTCTAACCAATAACGGGCAACGATAGAAGAACTTACATGAAAATTGAGCCCTTGAAGGCTAAAACTCATGTTAGAATTTTCCTTTACCCTCCAGTCTTCATTGCCTATATACTCCTCTATAAGGTTAATACCGTCAACTAAGGCTTGCCCGATTTCTCTTGCCTGACGCCTTTTTTCACGATAAAGAATATAAGCCTTAGCTACCTCAGGGAACCCTCTTTCCATCAAAGTTCTTTCTATGATGTCCTGGATGGTTTCCACATGAGGAATGTCTCCCTTTTTAAAATAATTTCTGTAAAGAAAGATAGACACAGCATCAGCTATTTTTTCAGCATCAGCTTTGGTTCCTATTTGGGTAGCCTTCATAGCCTTATGGATAGCGTTTATGATCCTAAAACGAGAAAAAGGAACAACTTTGCCGTTTCTTTTTCTGACTAACGGCTCCATCAAGACCTCCTGTTAGTTTAACTACAATATATTGTGTTTTTTCTTTGAAAATACCACAATATTTAGTTAATTTTAAATTTACAGCTTCTATCCTTTTTTGTCAAGTTTGTTTTTGTTAAAAAGATTTTAAGCTTTGAATTTTTTTAATGAGTTTTTTTGATACTATTTGGACTTCTCTTTTGTGGTATAATAATTTTGTATGGTTTTATATAGACCGTCAAGTCTTGAAGAATTTATAGGTCAAACAAGAATAAAAGAAGAGCTTAAGATATACATTCCTTCTGTAAAAAGCAGACAAGAAGTTTTTCCTCATACGTTTTTTATAGGTGCTCCAGGTCTTGGGAAAACAACCTTAGCAAGGATTATAGCTTTTGAGTTAAGAAGAGACCTTAAGATTACCTCAGGTCCTGTCCTCGATAAAACAGGCACCTTAGCCGCAGTCCTTACAAACCTTAAGGAAGGGGATATACTTTTTATAGATGAGATACATCGTATGCCTAAGGTATGTCAAGAGGTGCTTTATGCAGCCATGGAAGACTTTGCGTTAGACATCGTGATCGGTAAAGGTCAGGTGGCCAAAACCATCAGGTTAAGCCTTCCTAAGTTTACGCTGATTGCCGCAACCAATAAACCTAATCTTTGCTTGGCACCACTAAGAGACAGGTTTCAGCTTATTTTTAAACTTAATTTTTATACTGACGAAGAATTAAAAGAGATTATCATTAAAGTAGGTAAAGCTTACGGTCTTTACATAGACGAAAAGCCAGCCTTAAGTTTAGCCAAGGCTTCAAAGGGCATCCCCAGGCAGGCTATAAACTTATTAAGGAGGTTAAAAGATTTTGCCTGGTTAACTCGTAGCCAGTCAGAAGAACCTATAAAAGTAGACGAAGGCTTGGTAAAAGAGTTTTTAGAGCTTTTAGACATAGACGAATGGGGACTTACTCCTGAGGACAGAAAGTGCCTTTTAACATTATATAAAGAGTTTAAGGGTGGTCCGGTGGGTTTAGGGTCCCTTGCTTTATCTTCAGGTATAAGTGTTGAAGAGTTAGAAAGTATCTATGAACCAGCCCTCATCAGGTTAGGGATGCTTGCTCGCACAAGAAAAGGAAGGGTGCTTACCCAAAAAGGCTATCTTTATCTTAAAGAAAGGTTTGGTATAAATCCCTTGGAGGAAGGTTTATGTCTCTTTTCAAAATAAGCCCTTATGGTCTTAGGGAAAAAAAGGGAAAAGAGGTTATCGTGGCCTCAACTGCTTATGACTATACCTCTGCTCAGATTGCTGAGGCTGCAGGAGTAGATTTTATCCTTGTTGGTGATTCGGCGGCGATGGTGATGTTGGGGCACGAAGATACCTTTTCTATCGGAATGGAAGAGATGCTACTTTTTTGCAAGACAGTGAGTAGAGGTGCTCCTAATACGATAAGGATAGGTGATTTGCCGTTTTTAAGCTATCAGGTTTCAAAGGAACAGGCAGTTTATAATGCAGGGTTGATGATTAAGGAAGGACGGTGTCATGGAGTTAAGGTAGAGGGTGGAGAAGAGGTAGCTGAGGTGGTTGAAGCTATCGTCAGGGCAGGGATACCTGTGCTTGGGCATATAGGCCTTACCCCTCAAAGGGCGGCGGAGTTAGGTGGCCTTAAGGTTCAGGGTAAAACCATAGAAAGTGCCAGAAAGTTGATAAAGGATGCCCAGGTTTTAGAGGAGGCAGGAGTTTTTGCTATAGTTATAGAATGTGTGCCTGCAGAGCTTTCTAAGGTGATAACCGAAAAAGTAAACGTTCCTACCATAGGTATAGGTGCAGGTCCCTTTGTGGACGGACAAATCTTGGTTTTTCATGATATAGTAGGTCTTTTTAAAAGGTTCAGACCTAAGTTTGTTAAGGCTTATTTTGATGGATTTGGTGCTTTTAAAAAGGCTTTAGAGCAATATATAAAGGAATGTAAAGAAAAAGTGTTCCCTTCTGAAAATGAAAGTTTTTCCCTTTCTCAAGAGATTCTTAAAGAATTGTTAGAAGATTAAGGGGTTGTTTTTATAAAAAATTGGTGTAAAGTTTTCAAATTATAAAAATTTTATAAGGGAGTGTTGTCTTATGGCTAAGGTTAAGATGAAGACTAACCGTTCAGCTGCCAAAAGGTTTAAGGTTACTGCTAATGGTAAGATTATGCATAAAAAAGCCGGCAAAAGTCACCTTCTTAGGAAAAAGAGCAGAAAAACCAAAAGGCACCTTAAAAAATACAAAGAGATTTTTGCTGGGTTTTATGATCACGTGGCTAAGATTATCCCATATAAATTTTAGTTTGAATCTTTAAATTACAGGAGGTAAAAGTTTATGCCAAGGGCTAAAGGTGGTTTTAAGACCAGAAGAAGGCATAAAAAACTTTTAAAATTAGCCAAAGGCTACTGGGGACAGAGGAAAAACGTCTACAGAAGAGCTAAGGAAACCGTAGAAAGGGCTTTGGTTTATGCTTATAGGGATAGACGCCAAAAGAAAAGAGATTTTAGAAGACTTTGGCAGATAAGAATTAATGCTGCTGTAAGACCTTATGGTTTGAATTACAGCAAGTTTATGGGAGGTCTTAAGAAGGCAGGGGTTGACCTTAACAGAAAAGTGCTTGCCTATCTTGCGGTAACTGAGCCTGAAACCTTTGCGAAGCTGGTTGAAGTGGCTAAAGCTCAGTGGCAATGATGGTAATCGAGGAACTGGAACAACTTAAACAAGAAGCTTTAAAAAATGTTGAAACCCTTTCTACTCTTGAAGAACTTAACGCTTTTCGTCTAAAATATTTAGGAAAAAAAGGGGTCCTTACCAGCTATCTTAAAAAGCTTAAGGACCTCCCTTTGGAAGAAAAAAAACAAGTTGGAACCATCTTAAACGAACTCAAAGATCTCTTAGAAGAAATTTTAGTCAAAAAAGAGCAGGAAATTCTTTTTAAACAGGAAGATATTCTTCCAGGCTTAGACCTTACGCTTCCTGGAAGAAGGCCTGTAGTAGGGGGTCTTCATCCATTAACCCAGGTTATTAAGGAAATCTGTGAGGTTTTTGGGCGTTTAGGCTTTGATATGGTTCAGGGCCCTGAGGTAGAGACAGAATATTATAACTTTACCGCTTTGAACATCCCAGAATGGCATCCAGCAAGGGATATGCAAGCAACCTTTTATCTTAAAAACGGAAGTATCCTCAGAACCCACACCTCCCCTATTCAAATAAGGACTATGCTTGAGAGAAAGCCTCCTTTAAGGATCATCGCTCCTGGTAAAGTCTATAGATGCGATGACGATGTAAGACATTCCCCGATGTTTCATCAAATAGAAGGCTTGATGGTGGACAAAGAGGTGAGTTTCTCTGACCTTAAAGGAGTCCTTACTTATTTTGCTAAAGAGGTTTTTGGAGAAAAGACCAAGGTTAGGTTTAGACCAAGCTATTTTCCTTTTACTGAACCAAGTGTTGAGATGGACATCAGTTGTGTGATTTGTAATGGAAAGGGATGTAGGGTTTGTAGTGGTACGGGTTGGTTAGAAATTTTAGGGGCTGGGATGGTGCATCCTGAGGTGTTTAAGTCGGTTAATTATGACGTTTCTATATGGCAAGGTTTTGCCTTTGGGCTTGGTATCGAAAGGATAGCGATGATAAAATATGAAATAGATGACATCAGGCTGTTTTTTGATAACCATCTATATTTCCTTGAAAGTTTTAAGTAAAGACCTTTAAATCTTTAGCCTAAGACAGGAGAGACCTTATGAAAATCCCCGTCAGTTGGCTTTCAGAGTTCATAGACCTTCAAAAGTCTCCAGAAGAGATTGCTGAAATCTTTACGATGGGTGGTATCGAGGTTGAAGCAGTAGAAGATCCATACCAACGTTTGGGAGAGATAATCTCGGTAAAAATCATAGAAGTTTTAACTCCAGAAGACCTTAAAGAAGTAGCTCTTTGTAAAGTTACCGACGGGAAAGAGGTCTTTACAGTCTTTACCACGGCTAAAGATCAGGTAAAACCAGGACTTATTTTAGCCTTAGCCAAACCTGGGAGTAATACTTTTTCCGGAGATAAGGTAGAAGTAAAGAGGGTAAAAAAGTATCAATCTGAGGGGATGTTTCTCTCTCCTTATGAAGCTGGGACAGGCCCTGAAAAGGAGGTCTTACTGGTTTTACCAGAGGGTTCTCCGTTAGGAAGGTCTGTTTATGAAATTTTAGGAATAAATGAGGCTGTGTTAGAACTTGCGGTAACTCCTAACAGAGGAGATGTACTTTCTGTCTTGGGTGCAGCAAGAGAACTTCATTTGTTAACTTCCTGGGAGTTAAAACCTCTTCTTTTTGAGGATTACTTAAAAGAAGGTAAATATTTTAAAGGTGAGATCAAGATTTTAGAGCCTGAAGGTTGTTTTAGGTATATAGGGAGAACCTTTGAAAACGTTCAAATAGGGGAAAGTCCTTTTTATATTCAAAAGAGACTATGGGAATGTGGTTTAAGACCGATCAACAACGTGGTAGATATCACCAATTATGTTCTTTTAGAATTAGGACAGCCTTTACATGCATTTGATTGGGACAAGATAAATGGGCATGCGATAATCGTTCGTAGAGCCTATCCTCAGGAAAAATTAATGATGCTTGACGGGATAGAGAGAACTCTTACAGAAGAAGATTTGGTGATAGCCGATGCAGAAAAAGCCCTTGTGCTTGCGGGTATCATGGGAGGAGAGGAGTCAGGGGTTTCTGAAGAAACAAAAAATCTTTTTTTAGAGGCTGCCTGGTTTAATCCTAAATGGATAAGGATGAGTTCTCAAAGACACAAGGTTTCAACTGAAAGCTCCTACAGGTTTGAAAGAAACATAGATCCTGAGGGTATACCTTTAGCGGTGTTAAGGGCTACTCAGATGATCTTAGAGACAGCCAAGGCCGAGCGTTTTTCTGAGATGGTAGACCTTTATCCTAAGCCTTATGTATATCCTCAAATCGTGTTATCACAAAAAAAGGTAACCAAATATTTAGGGTTTTCTCTTCCTGTAGAGGAAATAAAAGGTATTCTTTCGAAGGTGGGTGAGGTAAGGTCTATAGGAGATAGTTTTGAAGTAAAACCTTTTTCCTACAGACAGGACTTAAAGATACCAGAGGACTTGATCGAAGAGATCGCCAGAGTATATGGATACGAAAAAATACCTACTACTTTTCCTAAAGCAGACCTTTGGGCTAAAGGGAAAAGCCCATTTTTAAGGTTAGAAGAAAAGGTAAAGGAGCTTTTTAGAGCCTTTGGATTTTTTGAGGTAATTACCTATAGTTTTATAGACCCAAAGGATTTAGACAGACTTCATCTCGATCCAGAAGACCTTAGGTCTAAACCTTTAGAGATAGCTAATCCTCTTGCCTCTAACCAGTCTGTGATGAGAACTACTTTAATCCCTGGGCTTCTCAGGACTGCTTGTTTTAACTTTTTTAGAGAGGTTAATTCTCTTGCTATCTTTGAAACAGGAAAGGTCTTTATACCTAATCAAGAACTCCTCCCAGATGAGCCTTTATACCTGGGATTTTTATTGATGGGACAAAAGAATACCGAGAACTGGCATGGTCAACCAGAAAAATTTGATATTTATGACCTTAAAGGTGTTTTGGAGGAGTTTTTTGAGATCCTAACCCTTGAAGTAGCGTTTAAGCCATATTCTGAAGAGCCTTTTTTAAAACGCGGTCTTTCTTTTGACCTTTATCTTGGAGAAGAAAAAATCGGTTTTGCAGGAGAAGTAAAAACCTTTATATTAAAGAGTTTTGACCTTAAGACCAACGTATTGGTGGGGGAGATAAACTTAGAAAAGATTTTGAAAATTTTCCCTTCTTTAGGTAGCATTAAAAAGCTTAAAAAGCCTCCTAAGTTTCCTTCTACCACCAGGGATGTAACCTGTGTAGTTGATAGAAATTTTGAGGTGGGAGAGATATTAGCTTTTATTAAAAATTTATCTATTCCTTACTTAGAGAAGGTCAGCTGTGTGAAGGTTTATGAAGGCCCACCTATTCCAGAAGGTCAAAAAAGCGTAAGTTTGAGGTTTTGGTATAGAGCTGAAGATAGAACCTTAACCGATGAAGAGGTCAATCACATTCAAGATGAGGTAGCTAAAAAGATTTTTGATAAATTTAACGCTAAACCACGATGAAAAAGACGATAACCAAAAAAGAAGTAATAAAGGTTTTGGCTGAAAAGACTGGTCTTTCTAAGAGGACCTTAGGTAGGATTGTGGAAGAAATCTTAGAAGAAATAAAACTTGGGTTAGAAAGAGGGGAAGAGGTTCAGATAGTAAGGTTTGGAAGTTTTATTCCTTATAAAACCAAGGAGAAAATAGGGAGGAACTTAAAAACTGGGGAGGTCGTCAAGATACCTTCGTTTAAAAAGGTAAGGTTTAAGATAGCTCCTCAGTTTAAAGCTGAACTTCAAGATGAAACCTAAAAAGCCTTTAGAAACCCTTTATGTTCCTCTTTCTGAGGTTGCTCAACTTTTAAATATAAAACCTCATGTGCTTTATTACTGGGAAAAAAAGATCCCCCAGCTTAAACCTTATCGAATTTCTAACAGAAAGTTTTACAAAAAAGACCAACTTGAACTTCTTTTTAAGGTAAAAAAACTGATAGAAGAAGGGTATACCTTAGAAGGGGTTAAAAAGTTTTTGAACCTTTATAAACTTGAACAACCAGCCCTTTTCAGTCCAAAAGAGGTCCTTACAAAAGAAAAAGCCCTGAGAAAGCTTATCAGGGAAGTAATCAAAGAACTTAAAGAAATCTACAAGTCTTTATAAAAATTACAATCCTTAAGTTTCCTATTTTCGGCTGGTTTTGCTAAATAAATCTAAACTTTGAGAGATTTTAAATAGATAAAAAATTTTTTTTAAATTTTTTGAAAAGGTATTGACTTTTATTTTAAAATGAATTATTTTTAATTTAAAATTTTTATAAAAAGGAGGGGGTTATGGCGGAAAAACTTGGACTTTATAAATGTCAGGTCTGTGGAAACATAGTGTTGGTGATGCATGGAGGAAAAGGTCAGTTGGTTTGTTGTGGAAAACCTATGGAGTTACAAACTCCTAATACAGTGGATGCGGCCGTTGAGAAGCATGTTCCTGTGATAGAAAAAGAAGGAGATGTCTATAAGGTAAAGGTAGGAAGTGTGCCTCATCCCATGACAGAGGAACATTACATAGAGTGGATTGAGTTGCATGCTGATGAAGATAAGGTTTACATTAAGTTCTTGAAGCCTGGGGAGGCTCCTGAGGCGGTGTTTGAGGTAAAAGCAGCCAAGGTAGTGGCTAAGGAGTGGTGTAACCTTCATGGATATTGGCAAGGCGCATAAATTTTAAAGGCAGGGGTGAAGTTATGGCTGACAAACCTAAAAAATATAAATGTAGCAGGTGTGGTTACATCTACGACCCTGAACAAGGAGATACAAAAGGAAATATACCTCCAGGGACACCTTTTGAGAAACTACCAGACAACTGGAAGTGCCCAAGATGTGGAGCTCCTAAAAATATGTTTCTACCTTTACCCGATTAATTAGTAAAATAAACAGGAATACGTTTTATGGAAAAGAAGCACAAGAAAGGAAAAAAATATAGGTGTAAATGTTGTGGTTACCTTTATGACCCGGAGAAAGGGGATCCTTCAAGGTTTGTTTCTCCTCCAGGAACTTGTTTTGAGGACCTACCTGAAAGCTGGACTTGCCCTCATTGTGGGGCTAACAAGACTACCTTTAAGGAAGAGGAAAGAGGTTTTTAAGTTGTTACTTAAACCATAAAAATTAAACCAGGAGGTTACCTATGAAAAAGTACAAGTGTAGTGTTTGTGGTTATGTTTATGACCCGGCCAACGGGGATCCTGACAATGGTATTCCTGCAGGCACTCCTTTTGAGAGTCTTCCTGATGATTGGACCTGTCCGATTTGTGGAGCAGCTAAAAGCGATTTCGTACCAGAAGATTAATTGATCAAAAGAAGGGAGGAAAATCCTCCCTTCTTTACCTTTAAAAATTTAGAGGTGATGTTATGAATAAAATAGCCTTTTTTGCCTTTAAAGAAGAGCCTATGTGTTTTATCCATGTTTTGTTAAATGCTTTGGATGCAGCAGAAAAAGGTCTTGAAGTAAAGGTAGTTTTAGAGGGTGCTTCTACCAAGTTAATTCCTGAACTTTTTTCCGAAAAGAGCGTGTTATACAATCTTTTTCAAAAATGTTTAGAAAAAAATCTTATCGCAGGTGTTTGTAAGGCTTGTGCACAAAAGATGGGGACGTTAGAGGTAGCTAAAGAAAAAGGACTTGAGATTTTGGAAGATATGTATGGGCATGCTGGTATGGCAAACTTTATAAAAAAAGGTTATACTATCATTACACTCTAACTCTAAACATATTAAATGATTGCAGGAGGGGTTTATGGAGCCAGTTAAGATTAAAGAAGGGATTTATTGGGTAGGAGCGGTAGACTGGCATGTAAGAAATTTTCATGGTTACACAACCATTAAGGGTACTACCTACAATAGTTACCTTGTGATCGATGAAAAGGTTACGCTGTTTGATACCGTAAAACACGGTTTTGAGGATGAGATGCTTGGGCGTATTTCTAAGATAATCAATCCTGAAAAGATTGATTATTTAGTGGTAAACCATATTGAACCTGACCATGCAGGAGGTTTCAGCTATATTGCTCAAAAAATCAACCCTGAAAAGATTTTCATTACCAGAAACGGAAAATTAGGGCTTTCTGCCTATCTACATAACACTGACTTTCCCTTTGAAGAGGTAAAGACGGGATACGAAGTAAAGATAGGTAAAAGAACCATCCGGTTTATAGAAACCCCGATGATACACTGGCCTGATAGCATGGTGAGTTATATTCCTGAAGAGAAGATCCTTATTTCTCAGGATGCCTTTGGACAGCACTACGCAACCAGTGTAAGGTTTGATGACGAGGTAGACTACTGTGTTTTAATCCAAGAGGCAGCTAAGTATTACGCTAACATCGTTTTACCTTTTTCTCCTCAGGTTCAAAAGCTGTTAAAAACCATAAAAGATTTAGGTCTTGAAATAGAGACCATTTGTCCTGACCATGGTGTGGTTTGGAGAAGCAAGATAAAAGACATTTTAGAACTTTATGATAAGTGGAGTTCTTATGAGGCAGATAATCGGGTGGTGATAGTTTATGATACTATGTGGAAGAGCACCGAAAAGATGGCTTATGCTATTGCTGAAGGAGTTGTTAAAGAAGGTGTAGAGGCGAGGGTGTTTAAACTTTCTGTTTCTGACATAACAGATGTGATGACTGAGGTTATGCTTGCTAAAGGTGTAGTTTTAGGTTCTTCCACCCTTAACAACAACCTGCTTCCTACCATGGCTTCCTTTGTAACCTATATGAAAGGACTTAGACCGAGAAAAAAATTAGGGTTTGCCTTTGGTTCCTACGGATGGAGTGGAGAGGCAGTAGCTCAGCTAAACGAGTATTTAAAAGAGATACAGGCTGAGGTTATCCACGAAGGTATAAAATGCAAGTATGCTCCTAATCAAGAAGTACTTAAAAGCTGCGCAGATTTGGGAAGGCTTTTAGCTCAAAAGATAAAAGAGGTATAAAAAGAGGTTGGTTTTGCCTAATCTTTACCAGCCCCAACTTAAAAAGAGGGTCCTCAAGACTTTAGAAGAGGACCCTCTTTTTAAGGCAATAGAAACTATAAAGACACTTCCCCCTTCTAAGGTGGTAAGCTTTTTAATCGGGGCTTTTTTGCATAAAGATGAAATGGTAAGGTGGAAGGCTATAGCCTGTTTTGGTGTGGTTGTAAAGAAAATAGCAGATCAGGATATAGAGAGAGCAAGGGTAGTAATCAGAAGGCTTATGTGGATGTTAAATGAGGAGTCAGGGAGCATGGCTTGGGGGGTTCCTGAAGGATTTGCTGAGGCGATGTTTTATTCAGAGGTTTTGAGGAAAGAATATCTTTCGATTTATGTTTCTTACATCTGGGACCCAAAGGATGAAAGAAAATATAAGGCAGATAATTACTTGGAGTTTCCTCCGGCTCAGAGAGGGATAATCTGGGGAATAGGGAGATTAGCTCAAGCTAAGACTGAGGACCTCATCGAAAGAAAGGCGCATGTTTATGTGTATGATCATATCTTTTCTACAGACAAGATAGTAAGCTTCTTAAGTTTATGGTCACTTTCTCAGATTTCTCCTGATTTGTCTATTCTTAACTTAGACCCAACTCCGATAAAACAACGGTTAGAGGAGTTTAAAAAAGAAAGATTTCGGCTCCTTATGTTTGATGGCCAAGATATCCGATATAAAAGTTCAGAAAGTTTAGTTTTTAGGGTTTAATTTTTAAAAAATTGTTTTATATTTATCTCGCTATGAAAACAGCGGCTCAGGTTTATAAAAACATAGACTTAGAAAAGATTTTAAATTATTTTTCTGAACAGCTTCAAGATTTAAGGGGGTGTCTTTGACCCCGATTCTATCAAAAAACGCCTTTCTCAGATAGAAGAAGTTTTTCAACAAAACAACATCGACTGGGAATCCCCTTCTATTAAGAACCTGCTTAAAGAGCGTGCAAGCCTGATAGAAAGGTTAAATCTTTTTGAAGATTTAGAAAAAGATTTTTTAAACCTTTCTGAGTGGTATGAACTTTACAAAGAGGAAAAAAATCCAGATTATTTAGAAATCCTTTTTGAAGACATAGAACGGTTTGAAAAAAAACTAAAGAAAGAAGAAAGCAAGCTTCTTCTTTCCGATGAGTATGACTATTCTTCTGCCATTTTAAGCATCCATGCAGGAACAGGAGGCACAGACGCTCAGGACTGGGCTTATATGTTGCTAAAGATGTATGTAAAGTGGGCTGAAAAAAAGGGATTTTCGGTAAAATTGGTAGACAGCCTGCCTGGAGAAGAGGCAGGGATAAAGAGTGCAGTAATTTTAGTTGAAGGCCCTTGGGCTTATGGGTATCTTAAAGGAGAAAAAGGTATTCATAGGTTGATTAGAATATCACCTTTTGATGCTAATGCAAGAAGACATACTTCTTTTGCTTCGGTAACGGTAATTCCTGAAATAGACGAAAACATAGAGGTGGAGATAAGACCTGAAGACTTAAAGATTGAAACTATGAGGGCAGGTGGCCACGGAGGCCAGCATGTTAACAAAACAGAAAGTGCGGTTAGGATTACCCATATCCCTACAGGGATAGTGGTTTCTTGCCAGAATGAGCGAAGTCAACATCTTAACAAAGCCATAGCTTTGAAAATATTAAAATCAAGATTATATCAGTTAGAAAAGCAAAAACTTGAACAGAAAAAAGAAAGTCTGATCGGTGAAAAAAAAGAAATAGGTTGGGGTAATCAGATAAGAAGTTATATCTTACATCCTTACAAGGTGGTAAAGGATCATCGTACCCAGTTAGAGGTTTTTAAGGTGGAAGATGTTTTAGATGGAGAGATAGACGATTTTATCCGGGAATATTTACTGTGGGATGCAAAGCAAAAGCTTAATCAAAAAACTTAAGGACTAAGGGGTGCTTTATGGACAAACTAAAAGCCTTGGTAATGTTAGAAGACGGAACCTACTTTTGGGGAAGGTCTTTTACCATAACCGGAGAAACCTATGGTGAAATAGTGTTTAACACAGGGATGACCGGTTATCAAGAAATACTTACCGACCCCTCTTATTATGGTCAGATAGTAACCATGACTTATCCTCTTATCGGAAACTATGGGATCAATTCTGAAGATATGGAAAGCGAAAGGATTCAAGTAGCGGGTTTTATCGTAAGAGAATATCAACCTTTTTACAGCAACTGGAGGGCTGAAAAGTCTTTAGGAGAGTGGTTGATTGAAAATAACGTTTTGGCGGTAGAGGGAATAGACACCAGAGCTTTAACCAGGCACCTTAGACTTTACGGTTCTATGAAGGGAGGAATAACCACCGAGACTTTGGATCCTAAAAAATTTTTAGAAAAGATAAAAGAGAGTCCTGATTACGTAGGTAGGGATTTAGTCCAATATGTTACTTGTAAAGAGCCTTATTACTACGGAAAACAGGGGAAGGAAAGGTTAACCACTTTTAAGGGGGAAGCTAAGTACAAAATAGCGGTGTTAGACTGTGGGTTAAAGTTTAATCAGTTAAGGTTGTTTGTAGAAAGAGATGCCGAGTGTTTGGTGTTTCCGTGCTATACCTCAGCTGACGAGATTCTTGCCCATAATCCTGACGGGATTTTCCTTTCTAACGGTCCAGGAGACCCTGCACCTTTACAGCATATCGTAAACACAGTAAAACAACTTTTAGGTAAAAAACCTATTTTCGGTATATGTTTGGGGCACCAGATCTTAGGACAAGCCTTGGGAGCTACTACTTATAAACTAAAGTTTGGACATAGAGGGATAAACCATCCTGTTTTAAACCTGATAAACAAAAAGGTAGAGATTACTTCTCAAAACCATGGTTTCTGTGTTAAAAAAGAAGAGCTTCCTAAGGATACGGTGATTACCCATGTAAATCTTAACGATGACACCCTTGAAGGGATTTTTGTCCCAGACCTTAGGGCAATGTCAGTCCAATACCATCCTGAAAACGCACCTGGTCCCCATGATTCAGTCTATCTTTTTGACAGCTTTTTAAAAATGGTGGAGGGAAAGGTTGAAAACATATACCCCTAAAGATTTCCCTTTACCTTTTGAAACCGCTGTTACTATAGGAAGTTTTGACGGTATCCATTTAGGACACAAAAACCTTTTTAGAGAAACTTTTGCCCTTAGCACCGAGTTAGGCGTAACCCCGCTGTTAGTTTCTTTTGACCCTCATCCTCGAACTGTTTTGTTCCCTGAAGCCAACTTTAAACTTTTAACCACCTTTGAAGAAAAACTTGACCTTTTTTTTCGTCTAAACATAGAACATGTTGCTATAATACCTTTTTCAGTTAACATGGCCAAGCTTACCCCAGACCTCTTTGTAGAAGAATACTTAGTAGATAGTCTTAAGGCTAAAGGAGTAGTTATAGGTTTTAACTTTAGGTTTGGCAGAAAAAGAGAGGGTGACCCAGAATTTTTAAAAAGATTAGGAGAAAGGTTCGGTTTTGTGGTAAAGACAGTAGATCCTGTTACTGTCGATCATACCACGGTTTCAAGCACTTTGATAAGACAAACCATCGAAAAAGGAGATATAGAAAAGGCCAATCTTTTTCTTGGACATCGCTACTTTCTGATAGGAAAGGTGATAAAAGGTCAAGGGCTAGGAAAAAAACTTGGATTTCCTACGGCTAACATAGAAATACCTAAAAATAAACTTTTGCCCCCCTCAGGGGTTTATGCAGTGTGGGTTTATTACCAAAATCAAAGGTTTAAAGGGGCTATGAACATTGGAGTTAAACCTACCTTTGAACAAAAAGAACTCACTGTAGAAGTCCACCTTTTAGGATTTAACCAAGAATTGTACGGAAAACAGCTTAAAGTAGAGTTTGTTAAGAAAATTAGACCAGAAAGAAAATTTGGGTCTATAGAAGAACTTAAAGCCCAAATCAGTAAAGATTGCCGATTGATAGACACAATCTTAACCGATTAAGCTTTATTTTCTTCTTTTAACATCTCTACAAACTGATCATAAACATTTTTCTTTTTACCTATTTTTTTGGGAATGTTAATTCCTCTTTTTCTTAGTTCATTGACGATTTTATTAACTTGAAATTTACTAATTCCTAATTTTTCTGCTATCTCAGATGCACTCATTTTGGCATAGTTTTCATATACAAATTTTACATCCTCAACTGTAATAAATCTACTTCTTTTTCTCATAATTTTTCCTCCTATTGTTCTGTTTTGGAATTTTAAATTATAACCTAAGAAAAAAATAAATCAATAATATAAGTAGATAAGCTTGGAACAATAATATAATAAAAACCAAATATTGTAGTTATTGAGTATAAAATAAAGTGTGTAAATAGTGTGGAGATTTTTAGGTTCAATTTTTAAAAGATTTTGTTATAATGAAAGGTATAAAATGGGTAATAAAGTTGCTGTGATATTTGATGAGATTTTTTTAAAACATGATCCTGGCAGTTTTCATCCTGAGAGACCAGAAAGAGTAAAAGTTATTTTAGAGAGATTAAACAAAGAAGATTTAAGGCCATTAATACAAATTTTTCCTCCTGAAAAGGCCGAAAAAGAAGAAATACTTTGGAACCATACAGAAAGTTTATACAACTTTATAAAGACAAGTGCAGAGAAAGGTACTTTTCAGATAGATGCAGATACAGGAGGTAACGAATATTCTTTTGAGGCTGCTTGCTATGCAGTTGGTGCTCAAAAAACTGGATTAAAGCTTATTTTTGAAGAGGGTTTTGATTATGTGTTTGCCTTGGTCAGACCACCTGGACATCATGCAGAAAGAGATCGGGCCATGGGTTTTTGCCTTTTTAATAACATAGCTCTTGCAGCCTACTATGCAAGAAATTATTACGGAATTAAAAGGATTTTAATAGTAGACTTTGACCTTCATCATGGAAATGGGACCCAAAAGTCTTTTTATCATACTGATGAAGTTTTGTTTTTCTCTACCCATCAATATCCTTATTATCCAGGAACTGGAAACTATGATGAAATAGGAACAGGTTATGGAAGAGGCTATACGATAAATGTTCCCCTGAAGCATGGATGTGGAGATGACGACTTTATTTTCTTTTATCAAAACCTTCTTAAACCTATAGCGTTTCAATATAAACCTCAGTTAATACTTGTCTCCGCAGGTTTTGATTGCATGTTAGATGATCCTTTAGGAGATCTTGAGGTTAGTTGTAAAGGAATCGCTATAATTACTGAGATATTAAGAGAGATAGCATATAATTTTTGTAATGGTAAAATTTTGTTTTCTTTAGAAGGGGGGTATAATTTAAAAAATCTTTCAGAGGGTACCGCAACTTTAATTAAAACATTGATAGAAGAAAAAAAGAGGTTTTTACATTATGAGGTTTCACCTTCTTCTTATGCTTTAGAGCTTTTTAGGAAAATAAAAGATTTGTTTGCTTTTAAAGGATTTTGGGAGATTTAAGGTTAAGTGGCTATGGAAGAAAAAGTGTTAGAATTTAAGGTAGAAGAACATGATGGAGGAAAAAGGTTAGATGTTTTTTTGAAAGAAAAAATTTCAGACTTAAGTCGAAGTAGAGTCCAAGAGTTGATCGAAACATCCTTGGTTTTGGTAAACGGTAGACCAGTAAAACCAAGTTATAAAATCAAAATACAAGACTTTATTCAGGTTAAAATCCCTGAGCCTAAACCTTTAGAGCTTAATCCTAAGGATGTTCCTTTTGACATAATTTACGAGGATGAACATATAGCTATTATCAACAAACCTGCCGGGATTGTCGTTCATCCTGCCCCAGGGCATTTGGACGATACTTTGGTCCATGGCTTATTAAAAAGACTTAAAAATCTCTCAGCCATCGGAGGGAAAATACGTCCTGGGATAGTACACCGTTTAGACAAGGATACCTCAGGTCTTATGCTGGTTGCCAAAAATGACATGTCTCATAAGTTGCTGGTAGAGGCTTTTAAACAAAGATTGATAGAGAAAAACTATTTAGCTATTCTCTACAAACATCTTAAACCCCAGCAAGGTAAAATAGAAACCTTTATCGGACGCCATCCTACCCACAGAAAAAAGATGGCAGTTCTGAAAGAAGGAAGGCTTGCTATTACTTTATATGAGGTAAAAGAGTATCTTAACAAAGCATGTCTAGTTGTTGCCAAACCTGTTACCGGAAGAACCCATCAACTAAGGGTTCATTTTTCTTTTTTAGGGCACCCAATCCTGGGAGACCCTATCTATGGAGGGTTAAAACCTGATGTTCCTAAACCACCAAGGTTGATGCTTCATGCCTTTCGGTTAAAATTTTTCCACCCTATCTCGAACATAGAGATGGAATTTGAGGCTCCTATTCCTGAGGATTTTCAAGTCTATTTAAACCTGGTTAAAAAATGAAGAAAATAGCCATTACTGGAGGAGTTGCTACAGGTAAGACTTCCTTATTGAACCTTTTACGGGAATTAAGCTGTCCTGTCTTTTCTTGTGATGAAGTAGTAAAAAAACTCTATGAGCAACCTGAGATTAGAGAAAAAATTTACCAGTTGTTTGGGACTTTGGATAAAAAAAAGATTTTAGAAAAAATCATATCAGATGAAAAGGCAAAAAAGTCTTTAGAAGAGGTTTTGCATCCAGCGGTCAAGGCTGAATTAAAAAGATTTTTTGAAACCTGTAGGCAAAAAGGAGAAAAGGTGGTTTTTGTTGAGGTCCCTCTTTTGTTTGAATGTGGATGGGAGGAGATGTTTGATGAGGTTTGGGTGGTTGTTTGTTCCTCAAAAACCCAGCAAGAAAGGATTAAGACAAGGTCAACCTTTCCTGAGTTGGTTTTAAAACTGGCAAGCTTACAATTCCCCTTAGAAGAAAAAGCCAAAAGGGCACATAGGCTTTTTTCTTCAGAAAAACCCTTAGAGGTTCTTAAAGAAGAAATTAAGACTATTTTAAAGGAGTTTCGATAAGACTAATCCCTTGCTCTGTGTACCCATGAAACATATAAGAGTCTCCTAATTTTTTAACATTTAGCTCATGAAGGCGTACAGCCTCTTTAAGAGTTGGTATTGGATCTCTCTCTATCGCAGAAATTCCTTTTTTATCTCCAATAATCACAGGGCCGATCATGTAACAGACCTCATCTACCAAACCTTCTTCTAAAAAACTCCCATGGACTCTGGCGCCTCCTTCAACCATTATTGAGTTGATACCATGTTCTAAACATTTTTCCATCAAAAAGTTCAGGTCTATTTTGCTATTTTTTAACGGAAGTTTCCAAACAAGAACCCCTGCGTTTTGAAAGGCTTTTTCTTTTTCTTGGGGCACCTTTTCCTGGCAGACTATAATCGTTTGAGCTTCATTTAAGGTTTGAAAGACCTTATAATCCAAGCCAAGACTTAGATTGGTATCAAGAATAATCCTTATAGGGTTTTTTCCTTTTTTTAACCTACAGGTAAGAAGGGGGTTGTCTTTAACTACCGTGTTTTTCCCAACCAGGATGGCATCAAACATTCCTCTTAGCTTATGGGCGTATGCTCTTGCTTTTTCCCCGGTTATCCATTTTGAATCACCGGTAGAAGTAGCAATTTTGCCGTCTAAGCTTGCCGCAACTTTTAGTAAAATCCAGGGTCTTTTTCTTAGGATTCTGCTAAGAAAAAAACGGGTTAAAACTTTTACTTCCCTTTCTAATACCCCGGCGTTGACTTCTATTCCTTTTGAAGCAAGAAACTCAAGGCCTCCTTTAGCTACAGGGTTTGGGTCCCTTATTCCACAGACCACCTTTTGGATACCACTTGCTAAAATTTTTTCGGTGCACGGAGGGGTTTTCCCATGATGGTTGCAAGGCTCTAAGGTAACATAAAGGATAGCCCCTTGGGTTCTCCCCTTTGCTTTTTCTATGGCTACTACTTCTGCATGAGGTCCTCCGTAGTGCTTATGATAACCTTTGGAGATTACTGTGTGAGTAACAGGATCTACCAGGACCGCCCCTACCACTGGATTAGGAGAAGTGTAGCCTAATCCTTTTTCTGCCTCTTTGATAGCAAGTTTCATGAAAAATTTGTCAGACAATTTTTCCATCGTTTATTTTTTTCTTGGCTTTAAAGAAGAAATGTATAGAAAAGTTTGAAGTTTCATCCAGTCGATCTCTTTCTTTTCTGCAGGTTCTTTGCTACTTTCTTTAGCCAGCTTGATTTTTTCAGCTACTTTGCAAAAATATTCGTCAGGAATGTTTATAGGGCCTTTTCTTATTTGGTTTAGATGAAAAAGAAGGGCCGAAAGTTTTTTAATTTTTGAATAAGCATCTTGCAAGTCTTCCTCTAAAAGTTCTTCTAATTTAGAGATCTCTTTTCGGAGTTCTACTTCCTTAGGTAGAAACCCTGCGTTTTGAAGTATTTTATAGACTACCCTTAGGTCTTCAGGAACAAAAGGATTTTCTTCAAGTTTAAGGGGTTTCCCTTTAAGCTCAAGATGGTCAAACTCTCCGTTTTCCATGGCTTCTCTTATTTTTTCTTCGGCCAACTTTTTAAAAATAAGAAGGCTCATGGTTTAGTTTAGGTTTTTTATTTTGGTTTCGGCAATGCCTTTTAAAACCTCATCTTGAGTTTGATTTAGAGCCTTTTGATAACACTCTTTAGCTATCTGGGTTTTACCGATTTTTTCAGCCGCCCGACCTAAGTCTAATAATATTAGATTTTGAAGGTCAGGATATTTCTGGTCGATTTTTTGATAAAGTTCGAAGGCTTGGTCCCATTTACCTTGAGATTCGGCTATTTTAGCTTGATAATACCAAACAAGTCCTTTGATTTTTTTAGGATATTTTTTCTCTAAAATAAGTAAAAGTTCTTGGGTTTTGTTAAAATTCTTCTGTTGATAATAATAGTCTGAGAGGATTATAGCAGATATTAATCCAGCTGAGGTGTTTTTATGTTTTTTGGTTACCTCTTCTAATGAAGGTATCAAGTTAGGGCTGCTTACAGCTTTTAAAAGTTCAAGAGCAGCTTCTTTTTCTTTTTTAGCAAAATAGTATTTAACCCCACTCCATAAAATTCCTATACCTATAAGAATTACCACACAAGCTAAGATAAGCCTTAGATAGCGATCAAAAAAATGTTGCAATCGTTCTGTATAGTATAAAAGTTTGTCTCCTAAGTTCATACTCTATCCCTCAAGTCCACCAAAATAATCATCCCAGTTAAAAATAAGAGGCTCTTGCCCTTCTTTTAAAATCTGATAATCTTCAACCTCTCCGATTACTATGATGTGGTCTCCTGCCTTACATTCTCCGTAGAGCCCGCACTCAAAGTAAGCTATTGCGTCTTTTAACACAGGCATCCCGTTTAACGAAAAGGTATAAGGTATGTTTTCGAACTTATTATAGTTTTTTCCGCTTTTAAACCCAAAGTGTTTAGCAAGGTCCTGTTGCCCTTTACCTAAGACGTTGAGGCAAAAAAATCCAGATTCTTTAATAAGTTCATAGGTATACCTTTGAGGAGCAATCGAGACGGCTATAAGTCTTGGTCTGAAAGATACTTGAGACACCCAAGCTGCTGTCATTCCGTTTATCTTATCGTTAGCCTTAGAGGTAACGATAAAAACGCCTTGTGGAAGATATTGAGTTATTATTTTTTGAAGCCCCATCGTTTCCCTCCTTGATGAAATGTAAAGCTTGTATAATCAATTTTACTATAAAATTAGAAAAAGGAAAATGCAGTTTCGATTTAGAATATAGTATTAATTTATTTAAATAAACTTTTAAAAGGAAGGTTTTATGGTTAAGGATTTTAAGAAAAAGAGGTACAGAAATCTGGATGGTGTTATAGATTTAAAAGTAGTTGGTTGGTTTTTAACGAAGAAAGGTCAGAGGAAAGGGTTGAGGCGATAGTTTTGATTGACGGAAGAACCTGTAACTGAGGGGGTAGTCGATCGGTTTAGAGAAGACCTAAGATGATTATTATTCTTGTAGAGATGTTTTGTTTTCACCTGACTGTCCTCTTAATCGTTGTGTCACTCGAGGGAGGGCAGTTGCTTAACCTACCCAACCAGGCTTATCAGAGAGCAAGCAGGTGGCTTTTAAGATGCCAGACGGAACGGTAAAAATAATAGGTGATCCCGAATATTATTGGTAATCCTCAGGACCCAAAAATGGATCTTTAGTTACCTGGAAATACGGGTATGACTTACCATACCTTATTCAAAAGGGAACAGGATTTGATGGAGAGGTCTTTAAATTTCAATCTTTTGAGATTGCTGTGTATGAGTTTTATACAGAGGTTTAAAGCCGGAAATGCCGGGGGCGGGAGTCGAACCCGCACGGGGGTGAACCCCAGTGGATTTTGAGTCCACCGCGTCTGCCAATTCCGCCACCCCGGCGGAAAATTTATTAAAAACCTATTTTAATAGAGTTTGAATTTTTGGCAAGACCTATTATACTTATAAAAAATTTTAAAGGGGTGGTATTATGGCTGGACATTCCCATTGGGCACAAATAAAAAGAAAAAAAGCGGCTCAAGATGCTAAAAGAGGTCAAATATTTACTAAACTGATAAGAGAAATCGTGGTTGCTGTAAGGACGGGTGGAAGTGGAGACCCTGATTTAAATCCAAGGTTAAGGGCAGCTATCCAGGCGGCAAGAGCAGCTAACATGCCCAAAGAAAACATCGAAAGGGCCATAAAAAAAGCCTTAGGGCAAGAAGAAGGGACTAATTATGAAGAGGCGGTGTTTGAAGGGTATGGTCCTGGTGGGGTTGCCATCTTGGTCCATGCTATCACCGATAATAGGAGAAGAACTGTTTCTGAGGTAAGACATATTTTTAGTAAACATGGGGGTAATTTGGCAGAGCCAGGGGCAGTTTCTTGGATCTTTGAACACAAAGGATTGATCGTTGTACCTAAAAAGGATGAAGAGAAGGCTTTAGAGATAGCTATAGAAAAAGGGGCAGAGGATACCAAAGAGTATGAAAGTGAGGTCGAAATCATCACAGAACCTTCTCAGTTTGAAGAGGTTAAGAAGGCCTTAGAAGAGGCTGGGATTGAAATCCTTTCTGCCAAGCTTACTTTGGTACCAAAAACTCTTGTTCCTATCTCAGATGAACAAACCGCAAACACCCTCTTAAAACTTATCGAAGCACTGGATGATAACGACGACGTCCAGCAAGTATATGCTAACTTTGATATCCCTGAAAATATCATGGGAAAACTTAATAGATGAAAATTTTGGGGATAGACCCTGGGCTCAATCATTTAGGTTATGCCTGTGTGGAAAAATCTCAGCAAAGATTTAAGGTGTTAACCTGGGGGACCATCAGCCCCCCTCCAACCTTATCCCTTCCTCAAAAGCTGGCTTTGATCTTTGAGAGCCTTAAAAACATCATAAATAAAATTTCCCCAGATTATTTGGCGTTAGAAGAGGTTTATACCCGAGGGGTTGGAAATGCTACCCTAAAGCTTTCTCAGGCTCAGGCTTTGGTGTTGCTTCTCTGTGGGCTTTATAATCTTAGGTTTAAAACTTTTGCTCCTAAGGAAATAAAAAAGTTTTTGACCCAAAATGGAAATGCTGAAAAACAGGATATGGTTTCTCAAATTCAGTGGTTGATTAAACACGGGGTTTTATCTTTTGTAGAAGATTTTGAGGAAGATGGGTTAGACTCTCATAAGGTGGATGCCTTAGCAGTGGCTCTTTTACTTGGTTTTGAACTAGGAGGTTAATTTTGTTTTTTGCAGTCTCAGGGGTTCTAAAAACTGTAAATCCCCCTAATAAAGCAATCATAGAAATTTTACAGGTTTTATCCATAGAAGTTTTTGTGCCTTTAAACTTGGTAGAGCCGCTTAAAACTAAGTTTATTGATAAACCGATAACCATGTATTTGGTGAGTTTTATAAGAAAAAACGAATTTTTAGAGCTTTATGGATTTTTAGACAAAGAAACCAGAGAGCTTTTTATCAAACTAAACACCCTTTCTAAGGTTGGTCCTAAACTTGCGTTAAACGTACTTTCTGTCTTTTCTCCTGAAGAGCTAAGACAAGTAATCCTCGAAGCACGTTGGAAGGAGCTTGCAAAAGTTCCAGGTATAGGCCCAAAAAGGGCAGAAAAACTGTTTTTAGAACTAAAGAACCTATTTTTAAAACCCAGCCTCAAAGGAATAACCTTACCTCCAGAAAAAGAAATGGTCTTTGAAGAGGCAAAAAGCTGTCTTTTATCCTTAGGATTTAGTTCTAAAGAGATAGACTCAGTTTTGTATAACGTTTTTGAAGAAGGGGCTACCTTAGACGAATTGATAAAAAGGGCTTTAAAGGAACTTGCACCAAGTGTTAAAGAAGAAAGGTTTGACTAAAATTACAGGGGGTTAAGATGGACTGGGAAAGGTATTTTATCAGGCCCGAAGAGGCAATTCTGATTGTGGTAGATGTACAGGAAAAATTGGTTAAAGCGATGGAAGAAAAGATAGTTTCTAAGATAATAAAAAACATAATCATCTTGGTTGAGGTGGCTAAAGTCTTAGGAATACCTGTTATCCTTACCGAACAATATCCTAAAGGGTTAGGACAAACCATAGAGGACTTAAAAAAGGTCCTTCCCGAATATCATCCTATTGAGAAGATAACCTTTGATTGTTGTGCCGAAGAGAAATTTTTAGCTACTTTAAGGTCCTATGGACGTAATAAAGTAATTCTGACAGGGATGGAAACTCACATTTGTATCTATCAAACTGCCTTAAGCCTTCTTTCGAAAGGATATTTTGTGTTTTTACCTAAGGATGCTGTATGTAGTCGTAAAGAGGAAAACTGGAAGACAGGCCTTCAGCTTAGCATACTTGCAGGGGCTTTGCCTGGTGATACCGAAACCATCACTTTTCAACTTTTACAAAAAGCAGGAACCGAAGAGTTTAAAAAATTATCGGTTTATTTTAAATAAAAATGGATAAAAAGAGACGAAACTTTTTAAGGCTTTTTTCTTTGGGTGTTTTGGGTTTTTTAACCTATGGAGCTTTTAAAAACCTAACTAGTTTATCTTCTCCCCCACCTAAAAAGGTTATCGTTCTTTTTGAGGAGATAGAAAAAGCTAAAGATATATTATTTAAAGAAAACTTTATTGTGATGAAAACAGGCTCTAATTTTAAGGTTTTTTCCAGGAAGTGTCCTCATTTAGGCTGTTTGCTTAACTATTCTCCTGAAGAGGCTCTGATCGTCTGTCCCTGTCATCAAAGTAAATTTAATCTTTCAGGAAAGTTTCTCTCTGGACCTGCTAAAAAAGACCTTACTACATACAACTACAGACTTAATTCTCAGGGTTTAGAGGTTGAGGTTTTTTAGCTTTTCTACCTCTTCAAAAATCAACCTGTTTATAGCCAATCTCTGTTTGATAAGCCTTATAATTTCTATTTTATCTGGGATGGTGGTTAGTTATCATTACTTTTATACCGAACCTCTCTACAGTGTGATTCGGTTAGAGTCATCGGTGCCTTTTGGCAGGTTTTTTAGAAGCCTTCACTACTTTTCTTCTCAACTTGCTTTAATCTCAACTTTTTTCCATCTGATAGATAGCCTTTACAAAGGATGGCATCATAAAAAGAATTTTGTTGCCTGGTTGTTTTTGGTGTTAAGCTTTATCGTCCTTATTTTTATTACCTTTACCGGTTATGTGATAAGGTTTGATGAGGTAGGGAAGCTTGCAGGAACCATAGCTGAAAATCTTTGTTTAAGCATACCTTATGTAGGAGAAGTCTTAAGAGACCTTTTGTTCCCAATCTCTAAAGGAGGTCTTTATAGAGTTTATTTAGCCCATATTTATGGTTCTTTTTTATTAGCCATAGGGCTTTTTGTTTGGCATGCCTCGATTAAACGGGTTTTAAGCCTTAAATATGCCCCTTATCTTTACCTAAACCTGATTTTGCCTCTCATCTTTTATGTTCCTCTTGAGTCAGAGAAAGGGAAAACGATAGTTACTGGTCCATGGTTTTTTTGGGGAGCTCAGGGACTTTTAAAGTTTTTACCCCCTTTGGGAGTGCTTTTTTTACTTTTTTTAGCGGTTTTTTGGCTTGTTCTTTTAGGTTTTAAGCCTGCAAGAAAGTTTAGCCTCTGGATAGTTGGGGCTTTAATATGGTGGTTGTTAGTTTATGTTATTTTTAGTCTTATCATCTACAGAGATGCCCACACTTAAACGTTTAGCTAAGACTAAGTCATTTTGGATTTTATTAGGATTAGTTATCTTACTCTGTTTGTTCTATTCTGAAGCTAAAAAAGATAGACGGGAGGTTGCTAAGTTAACCTCAGGTGAAGTAGAGTTATGTATTACTTGTCATCAGGAGGTAGTTCCTGAAAAGGTGCACGACAAAAAGGTCGTTGGTTGTTCTTCCTGTCATTTAGGAAATCCTTATACTTTAGACCTTAAAGAGGCCCATAAAAACATAGTAAAAAACCCTGGAGATCTGAGATATGTTAATCTTACCTGTGGACAACCAGGATGTCATCTTACGGAGATATCGAAGGTAAAAAATTCTCTTATGGCTACCAACCATGGAATGATAAAAAGAGTGGTTGAAGTTTTTGAAGAAAAAGAGGTTTTATCTTTATATCCTAAGTTGAGTGTATCTCAACTTTATCATCAAGAGGTTTATCATAAAACCAAAAACAGTTTAGGTTTAGACTATTATCGAAAACTTTGTGGTAGTTGTCATCTTTGGTTAGAAAAGGGAAAACTTCCCTATTTTTTGAAAGAAAAAGGAGGGGGATGTACCGCCTGTCATTCGGTAAAAGAGAAAGATGAGACCCCCAATTCTTCTCGAAAAGTTCATCCTAAACTGGTTAGATATCCTCCGATGGAAAACTGTGTAAGGTGCCATAACCGAAGTGGGAGGATAGGATTCACCTATCAAGGACTTTATGAAAATGAGCAAGGTGGGATAGGGGATGAAGTTTGGGTTGACGGAAGATGGTTAGATCGGGTTTCTCCTGATATTCATTTCCAAAAAGGGTTATCTTGCATAGACTGCCATACTAAAGAAGAAGTGATGGGAGATGGAAATTTTTATTACAGTTTACATGAGGCTTTAGAAATTGAGTGCCAAACCTGTCATGGAGGAGATGGTACTACTAAAAAAGGAAGAAAACTCAAAAATTTTTATAAAAAAGGTAAGCAAGCTTATTTAGAAAGTAAAGGTTCTGAAAAAAGGGTTTTAATCAAAAAACCAGTTAAAGCTTGTAGTCTTTCTTATCATAAACGATTAACCTGTGTAAGCTGCCATGCCAAACATATGCCTGATTGTTACGGCTGTCATATCAAATATGACCCAAGAGACACCCATCTTGACAAAATACTTGCTAAGGAAACGAAGGGGCTTTGGATAGAGCATGAATCTTATAGAAGACTTGCACTTCCTACTTTAGCGGTGGAAGATAATCAAAGAGTGGTTACCGTTACCCCAGGCTGACAGGATTTTATCACCATCCTCTCAGAGACAGGAGAGGTAAAAAAAGAAATAACAAGTCTTACCTTTGCTAAACTTAACCCTCATAGCACAGGGAAACAAGGACGCTCCTGTAAAAGCTGTCATCAGAACACAAAAACCTTAGGGTTAGGATATGGAAAAGTGGTAAAAACCAAAAATTCAATAGAGGTAGTAAACTTAGAAAAAACTTTTATAAAATCCCCAAGGGTTTGTCTTTCTCAAATGGTTAATCTTAACGGAACTAAGCTGGTCAATTTTTCTCGGCCAAATCTTCGTCCTTTTACTCAGGAGGAACTGGTAAAAATTTTAAAGGTAGGTTTTTGTCTAAACTGCCATTCTGAAAAGGATAAGATTTTTAAAAAATGGCCTCCTAAAAGGGTTTGTCCTTATGCTAAAAAATTTCAAATTAATTTCTAAGAGCCTTCCGAGTTTAGATGTTGTGTAACCTTAGGTATCAGAAGAAAAACAGGGAGAGAAACCAGAAAGGTTAGACCAAAAAATAAGGTATACCCTAAATAGGTGGTTAAAACCCCTGATAAGCTTCTTGATAAGGTTAAAGAAAGGCTAAACAGAGTAGAAAAAACCGCATACTGGGTTGAAGAAAACTCTTTCTGGCAGAGTTTGGTAAGAAAGGTAACAAAGGCTGCTGTGCCAAGGCCTCCGGTAAAGCTTTCGATTACAGAGGCTAAATAAACGGTCTCTTTGGGAAGGGCTGAAATAGAGGCAAAGGTATAACCTAAGTTGGAAAAGGCTTGAAATAAGCCTAATGTTAGCAAGGATTTTTTGGCCGTCCATCTGCTGGAAAGATATCCTCCTAAAAGGGACCCAAGGATGGTAAGAAGGCTTCCGATAGAGCCTGCAACTAACCCTATTTCTAACCGAGAAAAACCTCTGTCCACCCAAAAGGGATAAACCATCGCTCCAAGCAAAGAATCCCCTATTTTGTAAGTAAAGACAAACAAAAGAAGGGTGAAAACCCCTTTCCTCTTTAGTATCTCAACAATGGGTAGAATAAACTGGTCTTTTAGAGAATAGGTTTTTTTAGGTAGGTTGTGTTTAAGGAAAGGGTTGAGTAATAAAAATAGCCCTATGGATAAACTTACCAGAAAAATTAGATAAAATATCGATTTAAAACCCAAGTAATGGCTTACTGCCACTAACCCACCTCCAAAAGTAATCAAGGCTAAACGATAGGCAGCAATCCTCAAACCATTAGCTTTTCCTAAGGTAGCAGAAGGGATCCACTCTACCACAAAACCATCGGCAGCGGCATCAAACACCGAGGAAAAAAAACAAAGCAGGATAAGCAAGATGAAAAAGGTGATCCCTTGAGGAGGAATAAAGGCTAACGATAAGATAACTATTCCGATGCTTATTAAAGATATGCCCATCCAAAAAGTTTTATTAAAATACCGGTCTATCAAAGGAGCCCATAGAAGTCTTAGGCTCCAGGGCAAACTGGCTAAGGAAAAAAGTCCGATGTGTACTAAACTTATTCCTTCTGTCCTTAAAAATACAGGAATAAAGGTATAGAAAAAACCAAAGGGAAGGCCTGAAAAAAAATAGATGAGAGATAAATAAAAAAATTTTTGAGTTTCTTCTGAGAGTTTACGCATATGGAAACCTATTTTACAACCAATTTTGAAGATTGGCACCGGATTGATTTTTATTTGGGTAAAATCCAAAAATGCTTTAAAATATGATCGAAAAACAATTAGGAGGTTCATTTAAATGCTATATGAAATAACCGTAAAAGTTCCTAAAGAAAAAGAGGAAGAAATAGAAGAAGTGCTTTATCAGTTGCTTTCTCAAGGTTGGGAAACAGCCTATCAGGGAGACAGGGTAGTTTTTAGGTTTTACCTTAAAGAGGATAGTCCAGAGTTAGAAGAAATTGAGAAGGCCCTGGCTAAATACCCTTTTGTGGAGTTAGAATATAAAGTTTTTGAAGAAAAGAACTGGGCTGAACTTTGGAAAGCAAACTTTAAGCCTTTAAAAGTAGGAAAGCATCTTTGGGTTATTCCTCCCTGGGAAGAAGGTTTTAGCACACAGGGTGAGGTGGTGATCGTAATAGAACCAGGACAGGCTTTTGGGACAGGGCATCATCCTACCACCCAGATGATGCTTGAATACATAGAACATTTTGCCTTGACTAAGGGACAAAACGGTCTTTATAAGGTGCTTGACCTTGGCTGTGGAACAGGTATCTTAGCCATAGCCTGTGCTAAGCTTTTACCTAAAGCCAAAATCTGGGCAGTAGACATAGATGAAGAAGCTCTAAAAACCTGTCTAGAAAATCTTCAGTTAAACCAGGTAGAGGAAAGGGTTTCGGTAAGCAATGAAGTTCCTGCCGAAAAGTTTGATCTGATACTGGCTAACATAGGCTATAGAGAGCTTAAAAACCTTTCTCAAAAGATGGTTGAAATATCAGAGAAAGGAAAAACAAATATATTTTTAACAGGTATCTTAACTGAAGATGCAGAGGAGATGGTAAGAATATATGAAGCCTTAGGTTATCGGTTGGTAGAAAAAAAGTTTTTAAAAGAGTGGGCCTTTCTGTGGATGGAGTTTTAAACTGTTGATAGCCTATGTCTTATGGTTCTTGCTAAATTTTTTATCCTTTCGATATCTTCCCAAACAGGGTTTTTTAAGGCAGGAAACACCGAGTTGTTATGGAAGATAGGGTCATCTTCTATGGGATAGCGGGAGTAAGTTTTAGCCATTTCAAAGAAAGGAGTCCCTGGGATAGGTGAAAACTCTGCTAAATAAGGGCTTACTCCTATTTTTTCAAGGAAAAAGAGGGCCTTTTCCACTTCTTTAAAGTTTTCTTCAGGAATACCGTAAAGGATATAAGCCCCTATTTCTTTAGCAGTAAATCCTGCCTGTTTAAGGTAAGAGACTGCCTCTATAAATTCTTCAAGAGTAACTTTATGGTCAAACCGATTTTCTACCCTTTCAAGCCCAAGTCTTATGGTTTTAAATCCTGCCTGTTTTAAAAGTAAGGCGACTTCTTTATCTATAAACCTTGCATGCACTGCATTAGGGGTATGAAACCTTATGTTAAGTTTGGAATCGATAACCTTTTCTAAAAAGGGTCTTAATTTTTTTTCAAAATTAAAAAGTAAGGCATCGTCATAAAAAGCAAAATCCTTAACTCCGTAGGTTTTGTGCCAAAAAATTACTTCCTCCCAAAGCCCTTCAGGAGATCTTTCTTTATAGTAAGGATAAAGCCTTTTAGAGGCACAGTAAGGGCAGTTAAACGGGCACCCCAGACTGGTCATTATGATTACGTAAGGTATTCGGGTTTGCAGGTCAAACACAGGATAGTCATGAATAAAAGCTGGGCCAGAAGGAAGGAACTCTTTTTGGACCTCGGCGAGGAATTCTTCCTCTTCTTGGGTAACCACAACAGTTTTTGTGTCTGGATAGTGTGATAAAAAATGTAGGAGGTGGTCTTTACAGAGTTTGGCGTAGATTCCTCCTATGTAAATCGGGGTTTGAGGATAATTTTTAGCAAAAAAATCTATCAGACAAAAAAGCCCAGGATACCAGTAGGTAAGGGTGGTGGTAATAAAGACTGCTTTAAATTTAAGACGAGATACTTTATGTTTAAAGATTTCGAAAGGAAGTCCATAGCGATAAAATCTTCTTGGAACGTCTTGAAAAAAATAAGGCTTTGGCACAGGCTGTTTGTAAAAATGTCCTGTGCCAAAGTCCCTTCTCTTAGGAAGTTTAGGTAGTTCTTCTGCAAAGGGGTCAAGCAGGTCTAAATAATAAATTTTATATCCTAACTTTCTTAACTTACCCCCTATATATAGTAATCCATAAGGTTTAAGCCAGAAATCATAGGCAGAAAAGTCATATATCCAAGGATTGATGAGTAAAAAATCTACTTCCAACTTTTACCAGTGAATCCCTACTACACTTCTTCCGGCTGCTTTGGCAAGCTCAGAAATACCGCCATCAAGGACTACAGTTTTATACCCAAGCATGTTAAGAGGCAAACTGGCAGCAATCGCTCTGGCTCCAGTGTGACAAACTACCACTATTAATTTATCCTTGGGAAGTTTTTTAAGGTTTTCCTCTTTAAAAAGTTCATGCATCGGTATGTCTATCGTGTTAGGAAGGGAAATGCTAACAAATTTTTTTTCTTGAGGAGTTCTTATGTCCAAAACCACAAAAGGTTCTTTTTTCTCAATCATCTCAAACAGATTTTTTACACTTATCATACAGGGTTTCTTAGCTATTACCTCTGGAGTAAGTTTAGAGAAAAAACTATCAAACTTTTTAGCAAGCTCTACATCATAACCCCAACCATGCCCTAAGTATCCAAGAAAAACCAACAAACCTATCGCAAATTTTTGCAAAATCCCTTTCATAGGCTCCTCCATTTTATTATTTCTTTTAAAAATTATAAAACACAAATTATTCTAATTCAAGAGGGTAGGGGTTTAAAAATACCTGGTTTTTGAGGTAATGGTCTTCAAACCTAAATGTCCAGGCTCTAAGAATTTCAAGAAGGGTGTTTTTGGAAACTTTTCCTTTTTTGTAGCGTTCTATCAACCATAGAAAGTGTTTTTTTTCACCAGGTGTTAGTTTAGAAGAAAAATGGCCAAACACGTGAAGAAATACGTTTGTAACTTTTCCTTTTGTAGGAGGTTGAGATAAGACTTTTTTAAAAAGGGTTTTGTATTTTTGTAAGGTTTGATTAAAAGGAAATTTATTTCCACTGGCTACCAGTTGACCTAATTCTTTAAGTCCTTCTGGTGAATAGCTCATCAAAAGATACTTATATCTTTGATGAAAGACTATAAGGTCTTTTAAAGATTCAGCTGTAGTTGAAAACTCTCTTAAGTCTGCTAAGCTAAAAATTTTAGTGAGAAAGTTTTCTCTGATAAAAGGGTCATGAAGCCTTCCGTCGTCTTCGACAGGAATTTCAGGAAACATTTTTTCTGCCTCTATCGCAAAAAGACCCTTTCCTCTACCGATAGGAAAGGTGCCTTCCCTATCCTTATACCAGCGTGTTCCAGAAACTCCGCACGAAGGAGAACGACTCTTTAACAAAAAGCCGTCTATATCTTTAAGGTTCTCAAGAAATTTTTTAGAAAAGTTTAACATTTCTTCTGTCAAATCTTTTTTTTTAGCCGGTTGAAAGACCCCAAGTTTTTCTTCTTTTCTGTAGACAATAATCCTATCTCGTGGTACAGGAAGACCTATGTCTACTTCTGGGCAAACCTTTACAAACTCACAGAACTTGGAGAGTTTTTGGATTAAAGGGAATACAATGGGATTTCCGTCATATCTCGTGTTTTCTCCTAAAAGGCAGGCGCTTATGACTAGTCTTGGTTTGGGATAATTGGTCCACATTTTTAAAGGGCTCATCCCTAATTATATAGAAGATATTATAAAACTTATTTACCTAAATGAAAAGTTTTGATAAAAATTAGAATATCTGAGGTTTACGAAGTTAAAACCTTATTTTTTGAGAAGACGTTGGCAAAACCAAAAATTAAGATAAAATTTTTACTTAAAAAATCTTATTAAGGAGGGTTACCTTGAATCCCAAAATAGTGTTTTTCGATACCACCCTTAGAGATGGAGAGCAGTCTCCTGGGGTATCATTGGACTTAAAACAAAAGATAGAGATAGCCAAGGCTTTGGAAGAGTTAGGTATAGACGTAATAGAGGCAGGGTTTCCAATAACATCTCCCGGGGATTTTGAGGCAGTAAAAAACGTGGCTAAGGAGATAAAAAGATGTACTGTTGCAGCTTTGGCCAGGGCTAATCAAAAAGACATAGAGGTAGCTTGGGAGGCTATCAAGCATGCTGTGTCTCCGCGAATTCATACCTTTATAGCTACTTCTGACATCCATTTAAAGTATAAATTGAAAAAAGACAGGTCTCAGGTGTTAGAAATTGCCAGGGAAGCTGTAAAATATGCCTGTTCCTTGTGCCCTAACGTTGAATTTTCTGCTGAAGACGCAACCAGAAGTGATTGGGAATATTTGGCTCAAGTGGTGATAGAGGTGGTGAAAGCAGGAGCTACCACCATCAACATTCCTGATACCGTGGGTTATACAGTACCTCAGGAATATTATAACCTGTTTAAATTTTTGGTAGAAAAATTGATAGCGGCTGGATACGAAGAAGACTTGAAATCTGGGCGTTTAAGACTTTCCGTTCATTGTCATAACGACCTTGGGCTTGCTGTTTCTAATTCCCTTTCTGCCATCTTGGCCGGTGCTACCCAAATAGAAGGCACGATAAACGGTATTGGAGAAAGGGCAGGAAACGCCGCTTTGGAAGAAGTTATAATGGCTTTAAAAATTAGAAAAGACTTCTTTGAAAGGTCCTTAGGGTATCCTTTAGAGGTAAACATTGCGACTGAAAAAATAGTGCCTACCAGCCAGCTTGTTTCCAAATATACCGGAATGTTAGTCCAGCCAAATAAGGCTATAGTTGGAGCCAATGCCTTTGCTCATGAATCTGGTATCCATCAACACGGTGTTATCTGTGAGCGCACGACCTATGAGATTATCAAGCCAGAAGAGGTAGGTTGGACCGGTTCTGCTATCGTTCTCGGTAAACACTCAGGAAGACATGCCCTGTCTTTCAAACTAAAAAGCAGAGGCTGGCAGTTTGATGATACCGTTTTAACTAAAGTTTTTGAAAAGTTTAGAGAAGAAATAAAGGATGTTTTAAGAAAGATAGACGAAGAACATTTAGAAGGAATTCTTCTTGATCTCTTTTGTGACAAAGAGTATCGTTATGAGTTGGTTTCCTCTCAGGTGATAAGTGTGTTGAGTGGCTCACTTAAGCCGGTTGCTCAAGTAGAGATAAGAGATAATCTTTCAGGAAATAAAGTAGCTGTAGGTTTAGGGATAGGGCCTATAGATGCAGCCTATAAAGCAGTAGCTCAAGCCTTAGGGTATAGCTTTAATGGAGAAGAGAAGGATAAAAAACATCTCAAACTCGTAGATTTTAACATCAGTGCCCTTACAGGTGGAACCTCTTCTGAGGGAGTCTGTAGTGTGATCATAGAAGACGAAACAGGGTTAAGAACCGCAGGGCTTGGTAAAGACGGAGACATCGTTATAGCAAGTATTAAGGCTTTCTTAAAGGCTTTAAACCGGTTAGAGGTTTTAAAAACAAAAGAAAAAGAACTGAAAAGCCAGGTATTAACCTTAGCAAATTAAGTTTTTAGCCCTTAGCCTCAAAACTTAGCTTTGAGGCTAAGGGTTTGGTTTTCCAAGATATTTTCTTTCTAATAAATACAACCTTTCAGAAGCTTTGTTAGCCCATTCAGAATTCGGTTCAAGTAAAACAATCGAATTCCATAACTCTTTAGCAAGTTTAAAGTCGCCTTCTCTAAAGGCTATTTCTCCTAAATAAAAGCGTGCTTCACTGGAATATTTGTCTATTCCTAAGGCCTTTTTAAAATAGAACTTGGCTGAGGTAAGGTCGTTTTCGTTAAGATATACATAACCAAGATAGATTACAGCCTTGGGATATCTTGGGTTTTCTCTAAATGCTTCGATCAAAATGCTTTTAGCTTTTTCCTTTTGGTCTAAGAGAAAATAAGCCCATCCTAAATTGGTTTTAGCCATGTAAGCATTGGTATAGTAAGGATTCTGAATCGCCTTTTCCAGATATTCTATGGCTTTATGATAGTTTTGTTGTAAAATCATCAAAGAACCAAGATTGTTATAGGCCTCTGAATAATCAGGTTTAATGCTGATAGCATCTTTAAAGGCCTGTCTGGCCTTTTCGTAGTCTTTTTTCCCTATGTAGGCTAAGCCTAAAAGATTATAAACCTCTGGGTCACATTTTTCTCTTTCGTTTTGCAAGGCTTTTTTAAGATCTTCTATCGTTCCTGGAGTGGTGGCGTTTTCTAAAAGTTGTAAAATTCTTCTTATTTCACAGATATCACACTGGCTTGATTTTTCTGCTAGTTCAAGTTCCTTTAAAGCCTCGGTATAACGTTTTTCTTGGATAAAGGTCTGAGCGATTTCTTTATGAGAAGAGATTTTTTGCTCAAAATATTGAGAACTTGCTCTACATCCTCCTAAAACCAAAGTAAAAACAACACCTAACCCTAACCAGACTAAATGTTTTTTCATAGACTTAACCCTCTAAAAATTTTAAAAATACCTTTCTTGTCCTTGGTCCATCATATTCTGCAAAAAAAATCCTTTGCCAGGTACCTAAAATGGGCTTTCCTTTTTCTACGATAAGAGTTAAAGAAGGTCCTGTTATCGAAGATTTCACATGTCCTGGTGAGTTTCCTTCCAGATGTTTATAAGGAAGGGTTTCTGGTGCTATCCTTTCGAAAGCCATGATCAGGTCTTCTTTAACAGCTGGGTCAGCCCCTTCGTTAATGATAATACCTGCTGTGGTGTGAGGGACATAAAGCACACAAATCCCATCCTTAGGAGGGAGCCTTTTTAAGACTTCTTCAGTTATGTCAATCAATTCAACCTTTTTGTGAGTTTTAACCGTGATAACTTCCATGTTATTTTCTATATACCTAAAATTTAAAAAAGTCAATGCCTAAAAAATCAAAAAAAGGGTTAAACCCTCAACAAACCTCCGTTAACATGAAACACACATCCTGTGATATAACTTGCTTTTTCGCTGGCTAAAAAAGAAACAAGATAGGCTACTTCTTCCGGGGTTCCTGGTCTTTTTAAAGGGATTTCTTGCAAAAAAGCTTCTCTAACCTTTTCAGGTAACTGTTTCGTCATGTCAGTTTCTATATAGCCTGGAGCCACGGCATTAACCGTTATGTTTCGCGAAGCAACCTCTAAAGCTAAAGCTTTAGTAAAACCTATGATCCCAGCCTTAGCTGCTGCATAGTTGGTTTGCCCAGCATTTCCGCTAAAGGCTACTACCGAAGAGATGTTAATTATTCTTCCCCATTTAGCTTTGGTCATCATCGGAAGTACTGCCTTAGTCACATAAAAAACCGAATATAGGTTGGTTTTAATAACCAAATCCCAGTCCTCTTCTTTCATCCTTAAAAACAAAGCATCTCTGGTGATCCCTGCGTTGTTTACTAAGATTTGAATAGGTCCGACAGCTTCTTCTAATTCTTTTATGGCCTTTTGAACTTCCTCAGGGTTGGCTACGTCAAACTTAGAAAGATAGGCCTTGGTCCCAAGCTTTTCTATTTCGATAGCCAACTCTTTAGCCTTTTCTTCGGATCCTTTATAATTGATAACTACCTCCGCTCCATCCTTTGCAAGTTGATAGGCTATCGCCCTACCTATCCCTCTTGAGGCTCCTGTTACTAAAGCTACCTTTCCCTTAAGCTCCATGTTTAGTTCCCTCCTTTTGTAACAATTTAGTGGTTATATAGTTAGCTACAATAAAACCTAAGGTAGCCTCCTCTTCCATCGCTTGCTGGATGTAGGTTAGGTTAGCATGACCTAAGTGTTTGACCAGTTTATCACAGAAGAAGTTTCTACAAAAAATAGGGGTAAGGATAAGGCTACACCCTTTTTCTCCTAAGAAGAGACAGTCTTCCTTTCGAGAAGTATTAAAAGCAAGGGGTAAACTATAGGTTTCTGCAAGCAGAAGATTTATCAAAAACTCAGCAGGACTTAGTTTCCATTCTAACCCAGCTTTACAACACTTCTCTCCTGAGTTTGCACAAGCACTGCAAAAAGCAAAAGACCCTTTTTCTATAAATGCCTGACGACTCTTTTCTATGGCTTTTTTTAATAATTCGAGTTTTTCCTGAATAAAAGGGTCTTTTAAAAATAAATCCTTTTTTTCGTAGTAAAAGGAAAGCCAGTGGTTAAAATAGGCTAAACTCTCCTTCATAACTTAAAGTCCAGAGGTTTTCCTCTTACTTCATTTAAAACCAACCCTGTAAGGATTTTAGGATAAAAAAACGTGCTTTTATGAGGCATTCTTTTCCCTTGCAATGCAACCTCTTTTAAGATTAAGGGAGAAAGCTCAGGGAAAATTACTCCGATTTCTTGATCTTTGACGTGGTTAAAAACCTCTCTTACCTCAGAGATAAATTCAACCTGATTTTGTTCCTTTAAGCTTTCTTCTTTTATCTGAAAAGCTTGTTCCATCAGGGACAAAAAGTTGTAAAGGGTTAGTTTTGAAAGCACCGGATCTTTCTGTTGGAAACGCTCATACACTTCTTGTTTTATCCTGAAAATCATCACTTTATTTTTAAAGCAAATACCAAAATCCCTTTCTTTTATTTTAAAAAAATTCTGAGAAAAATTAATAGGCTCTGTGGTGTAAACTTTTTCTGCCCAATTTTTTAAGGCTTGAATTAAATCTTCAGGGTTTGGTAAACGATAGATTCTATGAGTAGGAAGCATAAGTAGGTTTGGCTCTTCTATAGGGCAAACATACATGGCTATGTAATGATAATCCCTTGGTGGGGTTGTGCCTAACTTATTTTCCATGTATTCTTTATATCTCAAGGCAGTAGTGTATCTGTGGTGTCCATCTGCTATGTATATTTTTTGATGTTTAAGATAGTCAGTCACTTCTTTTATTATGTCCACCTCAGAAACTTGATAAAGGTGATGGGTTTGTTGGTCAAGGGTTACTTCATAAAGTAGATTTTTGGGACTATAAGAAATGGTAAGAAGGTCCGGGTCTTCATACAACCCAAAAATCTGACTAAACTGAAACCCGGTAGTCTTAAGCAATTCAAACCGATCATCTGTTACCTTTGGAAAAACCTTCTCATGGGGTAAAACTATCCCTTCCTCAAAGTGATGTAGCTTTACCAGTAGAATCCACCCTTTTCGAGAAAGAGTTTTTTGTTCTCTTACAAAGGATAGTTCATAAAAATAGAGACAAGGTTTAGGTTCTTTTACAAGGATTTGTGACCTTATCCACTCTTCCAAAAGGTGTTTGGCTTTTTGGTAGGTTTCAGGAAGCTCCAGATGAAAGATGTTATAAGGACTTTTTTTCTGATAAAAAGCTTTTTCTTCCTCGCCAACCACATCGTAAGGAGGGGCAACCACTTCTTCGATTTTTACTTTTTCAGGATTATATCTCCACCCATAAAATGGAAGACAATCAGGCATGATTTTGATCTCCTTCCTAAAAAATTAAAAAAGTTTTTCTAAATCTACCAAAAATTTCAGGTTTTACAATAAGCCTGTTTTTTTCATCCTCTGGAAAAAAAACAGAAAGAATTTAAACTTTGAAACATGCTAAAGAAAAAATGGGGGCAACATCTTTTGGTTTCATCAGGTGTATTAGATCGACTGGTTGAACTAGCTGAGATAAAAGAAGAGGTGGTAGTAGAGATAGGTCCAGGGACAGGAAACCTTACCAAAAGACTGCTTAATACCCCTCTAAAGCGCCTTTATCTTCTAGAAATAGACCCAGAAATGGTAGAGAAACTTAAAGTTAGTCTAAACGACCCTCGGGTGGTGATCTTTCAGACCGACGCTACTACCTTTGATTTTAACACCTTAAATGAAAAAGAACTCAAACTTATAGGTAACCTCCCTTATAACGTTGCCAGCCTTATCATAGAAAACACGATATACCATAAACATCTTATATACCAGGCTTTTTATATGGTTCAAAAAGAGGTAGCTGAAAGACTTATCCAGCAAAAATCCTGGCTTTCTGTTTTTGTAAATACCTTTTATCAGCTTGAATACCTAATGAGTATCCCCCCAAGGTTTTTTGTCCCCCCTCCTAAGGTGAATTCAGCCTATCTTAAGTTTACCCGGAAAAACTTTGATGAAATAAAAGATTTGAAAAGATATAAAAGTTTTTTAGTGCAAATTTTTAGCCAAAAAAGAAAGATGTTAAAACATAAAGTGCCACCTGAAATTTTAGAAAAAGCCTCTATTTTACCTCAAAAAAGGGTAGAAGAACTTAATCTTTTGGATTTTATAACTTTGTATCAGATTTGGGTTCAGTAGAAGGTTTATCAGAAGGAGTTTTATAAACTAAATTTTCTGAAGTCTGGTTAGAAACAGAGTTTTTAGGGGTTTCTCTTATTTTGTTAATAGCCTCTAAATGTTCTTTATAGGTTACAGAAAACACGTGAGAACCGTTACCTGCAGCCACAAAGTAAAGATAGGGTACTTTAGCCGGAAAAAGTACTGCTTTTATGCTTGCTTCTCCAGGATTTCCTATGGGGGTAGGGGGTAGGCCAGGATTTAAGTAGGTGTTATAAGGACTTTTTACTTGATAATAATCTTTGTAAGTTAAACGTCTAAAAGATTTTAAGGCATAGTTGATGGTAGGGTCAGCTTGGAGAGGCATTTTTTTCTTTATTCTGTTTAAATAAACTGCAGCAATTACTGGTTTTTCTGAGTTTAGATAAGCCTCTTTTTCTACGATAGAGGCTAAAGTAATTACCTCCTTTAAGGATTTTTTTTGTTTTTTAGCTACCTCTTCATATTTTTTCCAGTGTTTCCAGAAGTTATCTACCATGGTTTTTATTACTTGCCCTGGATGAGAGTTTCGGTAAAAATAATAAGTATCGGGAAAAAGATATCCTTCTAAGGTAGGACCAGGTAATCCATATTGTTTAGCTGTTTGAGGGCTTTCACCCAACTTTAGAAAATCTTCTTTGCGGCAGATTTCATTCTTTTCGAGTAAATCAGCGATTTGCCAAAGAGTGTACCCCTCTGGTATGGTTATCTTTTTGGCTAAAACTTTTCCTTCTACTAACATGGTAAGAATTTCTGACAGAGATTGGTTAAGGTAAAAGCCATATTCTCCAGGTTTTAGTTTATGATAATAACCTTTTCTTAAGGCTTCTAAATAAAATACTACAGAACTCTTGATAATCCCGTGGTTTTTAAGCTTTTGAGCTATAGCCCAGGCACTTTCACCTTTTTTGATTTCTACTACCTTAAATTCTTTGGTAGGGCCTTTTACTACAGGTTCTAACCCTTCAAAATAGTAACCCAAGAAACCTAAGATCAAAACACAAAAAATTACCAACCCAAAGGTTAACATCCATTTCTTATTTTTACGTCTTGAGAACTTCATAATTGATGGTATCCTTTAAAAAGTTTTAAAAGGAGGAAAAGATGATAGACGAAAAAGCTTTAAAAATTTTAGAAAAAGAAGCCATAGAAAACCCTCATTCCCCTTTTGCACAACATAAGTTAGCTATAGCTTACTTTAATTTGGGAAAATTACAAGAGGCTAAAGAGGCGTTTAAAAAGGTGTTAAAGCTTGATCCTTACCATTTTGAGGCTATGGTTAACCTTGGCATCATATTAGCTCAAGAGGGGGAACTTGAGGAGGCTAAAAAGGCCTTTACCTTTACCCTTAACTTTTATCCCAAATCTGTAGAGGCCTGGGTAAACTTAGGGTTGATAGAGTTTCAGTTAGGTAACCTGGATGAGGCAGAAAGATGTTATAGGAAAGCCTTAGAGATAAATCCTGATTTTATCCCTGCTATGATAAACCTTTCTACCATTTTGATAGAAAAGGAGCTTTTTGCAGAGGCTATAAGTATGTTAGAAAAAGCAAAATCCCTTGCTCCTCAAATGGCTACTCTTTACAATAATTTAGCCGTAGCTTATTTCTACCAGGGAGATATAGATAAGGCTAAAGAAAATTTAGCACAAGCTAAAAGCTTAGGTTATCCAGTAAGTCCAGAGTTTGAGGAGCTTTTAAATGAAAAAGCCCGTTCCTAAACCTCCTACCTGTCCTTTTTGTGGTAGGTTTATCAAAAAACCAGAGCTTTTACCTATAGGTCTTTCTGACTTAGAGGCTGGTGTGTGCGAATGTGGTAGTGTTTACGTATGTGATGTGACTGGACACAACCGAGGAAATGCCTTTATAGAGGCTCTTTTTCTTGCTACTGCAGGTGATTGGGATTTGATGTGGGAGTTGATTCCTGAAGAAGACTATAAAGAAGTTTGGATTGAAAATTATGATTTAAAAACCCATACCATCCTTCCTATGCCAGCTACCTCAAGGATAGTCTCTAAAGGAGCGCTTTGTTTTTTAAAAGTAGCAGATGACATTAGAGAATTAAAACACGTAAAACTAAGTCAAGCTTTGCAAAAAGAACCTCTCTCCGAAAAGGACTTTAACAAACCTAAGAGAAAGCTTTCTAAAAGGGAATTAGAAGAGTTAATCGAAAAGGAAGATTTCAACACTCTCAATATCTATATAGTTTCAGAACCTTTAAACCTCAACGTGCTTCAGAAGTTTTTCTACCATCCAGACCCTGTTTTTCGTAGAAAAGCGGTAGTTGCTTTGGGTAAAGTATCTCCTGCCTTAGCTAAGGTCTATCCAGAAAGATTGTTAGACTTTATAAAAAGGCTTCTTTATGCTGCTGCTGATTCTGCGTCTTCTGCCTGGGGAGCCCTTGAAGCAGTAGGAGAGATCATAAGAGAGACAGGAGACAGATATGCTATTTTTATAAAAAACCTGTTAGCTTTTTTAAAGTTTCCTGAATATCACGGCTATGTCCTTTATGCGCTTTACCGGATTTCCGAAAAAAATCCCGAAGTTTTAAAAAAACATAGCTATTTCTTGCTTTTAGACCTGATAGAACGTTCTTCTTCTGAAATAAAAGCTTTGATTTTAAAGACTTTTGTTAATCTTGGGGCTAAGGAGATATCTCCTTATTTAGATAAACTAAACCCTGAGGAAGAAACCGAAGTTTTTAATCACGAAACCTTTTCATACGAGAAGGTTAAATTAAAAGAGATCATACAACAAATACAAAGGGGTTAACATGGAAGATAAAAACTTTATCGAGAAAAGAAAAGAGCTTTATTTTAAACAACTAGGGGTTTCAGAGGAGTTGAAACCAGGATATGAACTCTGTATAGAAGCTCATAAGTGTTGGACTGAAGGAAAAGTCCTTGATACCATAGAACTTATGGAAAGGGCCTTAGAGTTTTTTCAACAACATCAGGCTTATAAAGAAATGGCTAACATCTTAGACTTTTTAGGAGATGTATACCATATGAGAGGAAATATAGAAAAGGCTTTAAGGTGTTATAAAGCCTGTTTAGATGTATGTGAAACCGCAGAAGATGAATTTAGTGTGGCGGTTATAGTAGAAAAGATCATACATGTTTATCGTACAAAAAATGAATACGATAAGATGCTTCCTTATCTTTACAGAAACTTAGAGATAGGAGAAAAATATAGAGATGCCCATCGAGCAGCTCGTTCCTTGGTAGGGATAGGGGATGTGTATAGACTCCAAAATAACTTTGAGGCAGCTAAAGAGGCTTATTCTTTAGCCTATAAAATATACAAAGGAATAGGAGCTGGAGAGCTTGCAGAAAAGGTAAAAGAAGGGTTAGAAATTTTAGAAAAGGAACAATCTAACTTAAATACCAAAGATTAATCTCCATAACCAGGTAGTTCTATATGGGTGCAAGTTCCTGACGGACAGGAATGAGATTCTGTGATCCTTGGTTTGTCTGAAGATCCCACTGAACCACTAACGATAGAGTTTACCACACTCATCAGTCTTTTAACGTTTTTGCTTTTACAGTTTTTACACTCTATTGAGCCTAATTCCTCTTTGTTTTTCAAAAAAACTTCAAACTCAGTTTTACAGTCTTCACACTTGAACTCATAGATAGGCATTAACACCACCCTCCATTTAGACTTTTTTGATGTTTAATTATATCAAAGATTTTAAGAAAACCAAACATTACTGATAACTACAGTTTATCTTTACTCTGATAAAGTTATGAGTTTTAACTTCACCAAGGATTTCTTTTATCACCACCTTTTCTCCCAAATTCACCCTTAGAGTACTTAAGGGAAACAAAGAAGAATTACATTTTTCATTTTCTATTTTAATCATAATACCTTCTGGTAAGTATTTTATGTTTGTTATCATCCCAGAGATAGGAGCTCTAATAAAAACAGGAGGGGTTAGTTTAAAACTATATTCTCCTGGGTTAATAGCCTCTCCAGAAACAGGATTTATAGCTTGAGAAATAATTTGTTTGTTAAACAAATACATGTTGATAAGCTCTGCTTTTTTAGTTTCTAATCTTAACCTTTCTTGGTTTAGTTGGATTATTTTTTTGAGTAAGGTTTTTTCTAAAAACCTGTTTAAAGGATATTCATCCTTTAAATAAGAAATCTGATGGTTTTTGATAAAAAGTTTTAGATATTCTCTCAAAACCTCTTTTTTAGTTTGTTTTATGTCTGTTAATCTTCTTTCTATGTCTGTTAATCTTCTTTCTATGTCCTTTAATTTTAAGTCTTGAGCAGGAAGACATAAAGCATTATTTTTTGAGAGCATCAGAATAAGACAACCTAAGATAGTTAAAATTTTTCTATATTTCATAACTCCAAAAACTTATCCACACACTTAAAAAAGGTATTAATACTACTAAAAAAATAAAATACACCAAAGAATACCAGGAATTTACCCAAAATATATCTAAAAGAGGAAAGTTTATGATACTTGTTAAAGAATTTACCGCTAAGTAAAAGGTAGCACCTGAACTAAAGAATCCTAAGGTTATGAGAGAAACCAAAAAACCCAACCTGATGAATTTTAGATAAAAAGGATTACCTCCTAAAAGAAGGATCAGTTTATATTGTTGATAAAGCAGGTTGTTTAATAAGTTATTTATAAAAAAAATAGCCCCGATATAAACTATTATCCAGCTGCACCAAAACCCGATTATCCCTGATTTGAGAAAAAAACTTAGTTTTAGAAACTTAAAATATTTAGGGTTTTGAAGCTCTAAAGCAGGGGTTGAGGCGGAGATTAGTTTTAAACGCTCTGTAAGTTCTATATAACTTCCTAAAGATTTAGGATAAATTTTGATGAGAAAAGGTAAATTTTCCTTGAGCTCTTCTTCAGTAAAAATTTGGGTTATTTCCTTGGGAAGGGTTTTTTGAGCTTGTTTTAGGACCATTTCTGGAGTAACTACTTCAATTTTTTCTGTGAAAGAAGAAAAACTTTCTCGGAGTTCTTTAACAAAGTTATTTAACTGTTCTTGGTCTTTAGGATAGTAAAAAATACTTAAGGTTATTTGATCTTTCCAATGTTTTTCTAAGGTAAATAAACCTACATAAGCATAAATAAGCACCAAAGAAAAAAAGTTCCAAAAAAAGAAAAACAGAACAAAAAAGAGATAATAAAGTAAACCCTTTTTAATTTCTAACTTAGCAAGAAGTTTGAACATTTTCTACCAACCTTCCCATTTCTAATCTAAGGATTCTCCCTGCATTAAGTTGTAGAATCACCGGGTCATGGGTAGCAAGGATTACCGTTTTTCCTGCTTGTTGATATTCTTGAAAAATTTTAATGATTTCTTTTATGCTTTCAGGATCAAGATTACCTGTAGGTTCATCGGCTATCAATAATTCAGGCTCTCTAATAATAGCTCTTATAATACCTACTTTTTGTTGTTCCCCTCCTGAAAGTTCTTTTACTTTTTTAAAGGCCTTAGGTGCAAGATTAAATCTTTCGAGATAGTTTAAGATGTGAAATTTTATCTTAGGGACTTTTTTTTTGCTTAGGATTAAAGAGATTTTTATGTTTTCGAAAACCGTTAAGTCTGGTATTAGTTTGTAATCTTGAAAAATGATCCCCCAATTTTGTCTTAGATGTAGAAAATTTTGTTGTTTAAGCTTAGAATAAGGGAGGTTTTTGTAAAATATTTCTCCATCAGTAGGTTTTTCTTCTCGGTAAAGTAACTTTAGAAGGGTGGTTTTACCTGCTCCAGTCGGTCCGGTTAAGATCAAAAAATCTCCTTCTTTTACGATAAAAGATACTTCATCTAACACTTTAAAATAGGGGTTATAAACTTTGGTTACCTTTTCTATAACAAAAATTTCCATAACATCTTTGAGTATATCTAAAAATTTATCTAAGGCAACCAAAATTTTACAGTAGCAAAAGATAAAAAAAACTAAAAAAACAAAGTAAAAAAGAAAAATTTAAAGAATTAATTAGAAAATCAACCTTAATTTAAATTTTTTATTCTTGACATATAATTCAAGATCAATAAAATGTATTCTATACAAAAACTGTAGGGAGGGTACAATGGGCGAGGTGAAAAAACATGATACACCAAAAGTAGACCAGCTTAAGACTGGTCCTTGGCCAAGTTTTGTTGATGACATTTATTCTTATGGTGAGAAGCACAAGAAACAAGCCTGTTTTGACATAATGGGGCAGATGGAACTTTCCTATACCCACAAAGAGACCCATTGGAAGCATGGTGGTATTGTTGGTGTGTTTGGTTATGGTGGTGGAGTTATTGGGCGTTATTCTGACCAGCAGGAAAAATTTCCTGCTATCTGGGCTTTCCATACTATCCGTGTGCACCATACCGCAGGAAAGTGGTATCATACTTCAGCTTTAAGGAAACTCTGTGATATGTGGGATAGCAGGGGTAGCGGTATTGTTAACTTTCATGGTTCTACCGGTGATATCATTCTTTTAGGTACGGTTACTGATCAGCTTGAGCCTATCTTTTTTGACTTAACTCATCAGCTTCATTGGGATCTTGGTGGTTCTGGTTCTAACTTAAGAAGCCCTGCTTGCTGTATGGGTAAGTCCCGTTGTGAGTGGGCTTTGATAGATGTTCAAGAATTAGACTATGAGTTAACCATGGCTTTCCAAGATGAATTGCACCGTCCTGCATTTCCATATAAGTTTAAGTTTAAATTTTCTGGATGTCCCTTAGATTGTGTGGCTGCTGTAGCAAGAGCTGACATGTCTTTTATAGGTACTTGGAGAGATGAAATTAGAATAGATCAAGAAGCAGTAAGGGCATATGTAAGGGGTGAGCTTAAACCTAATGCCGGAGCTTTTTCTGACAGAGACTGGGGTCCTTTTGATATTAAGAAGGAAGTTATTGACCTTTGTCCTACCAAGTGTATGTACTGGGATGAAAACGAGCAGAAGCTTTATATCAACAACAGTGAATGCAACAGGTGTATGCACTGTATAGCTGTTATGCCAGAGGCTTTAAGACCTGGTCAAGATACCGGTATCGCTATATTGATCGGAGCTAAAGCCCCGATCTTAGAAGGTGCTCAGCTTTCTACCCTTATTGTTCCTTTTATGAAGGTGGAACCACCTTATGATGAACTTAAAGATTTTATCTATAAGGCCTGGGATTATTGGATGGAAAATGGAAAGAACCGTGAACGTATCGGTGAACTTATCCAGAGAATTGGTTTGAACAAGTTTATCACCGAGGTTATGGGACTTACACCTATTCCTCAGCATGTAAGAGTACCTCGTGACAACCCATACATCTTCTGGAAGGAAGAAGAGGTTGAGGGTGGTTGGACCAGAGACGTGGCTGAATTTAGAAAACGCCACCCTGCTTAAGGTGAGGATGGATTTGATGAATAAAGACCTAAATATTTTAAAATAAAAGGAGGGTAAAATGGGAATTGAAAAATTTAAAGAGTTAGACCCGATTTATACACAGCCCTATGACCCAACTTTGGCAGAAAAGTTGTATAACCCTGAAAAACCCATGGAAAACAGAATTACCGATATAGGACCTCCTTATTTCTGGCAGTTTATGCCACCTGTTATTCAGAAAAACTATGGTAAATGGGTTTCTCATGAGATAATCCAACCTGGGGTTTTAAAGTATAAGTCTGAAACAGGTGATGTAGTTTATGTGGTAAGATGTGGTACCCCTCGTTTGGAAACTACAGACTACATCAGAGAAATTTGTGAGATCGCAGATAAATATTGTGGCGGTTATGTACGCTGGACTACCCGTAATAACGTAGAATTTCATGTAACTGATGAAGAAACTTTAAAGGCTCTTATAGAAGACTTGAAAAACAGGAAACATCCTAATGGTTCTTATAAGTTTCCTATCGGTGGTACAGGGGCAGGTATTAGCAACATAGTCCATACCCAGGGATGGATCCACTGTCATACTCCTGCTATCGACGCTTCCGGTATAGTTAAGGCTATCATGGATGAACTATTTGAATACTTTGGATCTCATAAACTTCCTGCAAAGACTAAGTTAGCCCTTGCCTGTTGTCTTAACATGTGTGGTGCTGTGCATTGTTCTGACCTTGCCTTGGTTGGTATTCACAGAAAACCACCTTTGGTTGAAGACGAAAGGTTAGAACATGTTTGTGAAATACCATTGGTTATAGCTTCCTGTCCTTTAGGTGCTATCAAACCTGCTACTGCTGAAGTAGATGGTAAGAAGAAAAAGACAGTTAGAATAAATGTAGATCGTTGTATGTTCTGTGGTAACTGTTATACCATGTGTCCAGCTTTACCTATTGCTGACGGAGAAGGTGATGGTATTGCTATTGTGGTCGGTGGAAAGGTTTCTAACAGGATTACTCCTCCTGAATTTTCAAGAGTAGTAATACCTTATATTCCTAATGAACCTCCTCGTTGGCCAACCACTGTTAAATGGATTAAAAAGATTATTGAGATCTATTCTCAGCATGCTAATAAGTACGAAAGGATTGGTACTTGGATTAACAGAATTGGTTGGGAAAGATTCTTTGAATTAACCGGTATTCCATTTACTGAAAAGTGTATTGACGATTACAGACTTGCTTATACTACCTACAGAACTTCTATGCACTTTAAGTTCACCAAACATGTAGATGAAGTATTTAATGCTCCGGAAAATTATAAAGTAGAACTTTTTAAGTAAAATTAAAATAAAAAACTTTGAAAAGGAGTGTGTTATGGATAAAGAAGAATTGAAACAGAAGATACTTCAAATAATGGAAGAAAAGGTTAAAAAAGGTGGTAAAACTAAGATCTATTTAAAAGATTTACAAAGAGAAATTCCTGATGCCAACCCCCGTGAGATTAAGAATGCTGCTAACGAGTTGGTAAGAGAAGGGAAGTTAGAGTATTTCTCTACTGGTAGTACGGTTATGTTTGGATTACCTGGCGTAGGTATGGGGTTGGAAGCAGGAGTAGAAAAACCTAAAGAATAAAGTTAGCCAATAATTTAATAAAACAGGGGGGACTTAAAGTCCCCCCTGTTTTATTTTTGAATAAATTTTTAAATTTTAAAAATAAAAAATTTAACCTGAAAAAAAGTGATCAAAATCAAGAGATTATTAAGATTTAAACTTTATTAGAAGTTTCTTGAGTTTTAGATTTTTCTTCTTTTTGATTTTCTAATTTTTCTAAATCTTCTTTGACGTCGGCAGAACGAAGAGCTTCTTTAAAGGATTTTATACCTTTCCCTAACCCTGCTCCTACTTCAGGTAAACGTTTAGCCCCAAACAAGAGTAAAGCTAAGAAAAGTATTATAAAAAGCTCTTGACCTCCTAAGCTGGGTAACATATCAGAAAGCCTCCTTTTTATTTAAGTGTTTTAAATAACCTGATTAAAATTATACCTGTTTCATATAATAGTGTCAAGGGTATGGCTAAAATAATTTGGTTAAAAGGATCTCCTCCACCAGTTAGTATAGCGCTTATAAAAAAGGCGAGAAGGATTGCATAAGGTCTAAATTTTTTAAATCCTTCGTAGTTTACTATTTCTAACCGATTAAGTAAAACCATAAAAGATGGTATTTGAAACACCGCCCCTATGATTAAAAAAAAACGAAGACAAAAACTTATATAGTCTTTTAAAAAAGGTTTAAAAACCAGAAATTTTTCCCCAAAAGAATAAAGGAATTTAAGAATAAACGGTAAAAAAAAGAAATAAGCCAAAAGGTCTCCTAAAATAAACGCAAAAGAGGTTAAAAATACTGCAGTTTTTACCCATTTTTGTTCATGAGGATAAAGTCCAGGGGCGATAAAGGACCACAGTTGATAAAAAATATAAGGACTACCAAAAATAAAACCTGTTATTATAGAAAGTTTAAGATAAGAAGCAAAAACTTCAGGAAAGGTACGGAAAAATACATAATTCTGTTGAGGTATAGCTTTCATTAAAGGTTTTAATAATAAATCTATGATGTGGTCTGCTAAAAAATAAGCAATTACAGAAGCAATAACCCAACCAATAAATGCCTTTATTAGACAAGCTCTAAGTTCTAATAAGTGTTCAATTAGACTTAGTTTTTTCTCCTCTACTTCTTTAATCTGGGAATTCATTATTTTAACATTTGTTTCATGGTATGAGCAATACTTTCTGGGTCTAACCCTGCTTGTTTAAAAAGTTCCGAAGGTTTACCAGAGGAGCAAATAGTTTTATGTCCTAATAGTTTAAGATTTACTTTAATTTGTTTGAGCCCAAAAAAACTGGCTATCCTTGTACCAAGACCTGTTTCTACCAGATGATCCTCTACGATGATAAGATTTTTTAATTCAGAGGCTTTTAATAAGTCTTTTTCTGGAAAAGGCCTTATAGAGGCTACATTTAAAAGGCTTACTTTAATTCCTTCAGAATTTAGAATTTCCCAAGCTTTTAAAGCATAAGGTATCATCGTACCGTAGGTAATAATAACTCCTTTATCACCTTGTCTTATCCAATCAGCCTTGCCAGGAATAAAGGTATAATTTTCGTCAAAGTAAGGACTTCCATCTTCCTTGGTAACCACCGGCAGTTTAGACCGCCCCATTCCTACGAAGATGTTACGAGGTTTGTCTGCTATATATCTTATGATATGGTCTGTTTGGTTGGGGTCAGCAGTAATGTAAATTTCAAAATCATAAAGATTTAACAAAAGACCTATATAATCTATACACTGATGAGTAGGCCCATCTTCTCCTACGTCAGCTCCAAGGTGAGTAGCTACCACCTTTAACGCTGTACGATTGATACTGTTTATTCTTAGTTGGTTGTAGACTTCATCTATCGCAAACACTCCAAAGGTAGAGAAAAATACTGAAAATCCTTCTTTAGAGAGGGCGCCTGCTACAGAAGCTGTATGATGTTCTTGTATTCCTGATTCAAAAAAAGCCTGAGGAGACCATTTTTTAAAATCTGTCATTTTTACCGAACCTTCAAGGTCACAGGTTAAACCCAAAATTTTTGGAGTTCCTGTTGGAGGGTTGTTTTCTTTAGCAAGGTTTAACAATGCCTTACCATATGCACTTCTACAATCTGTATTAACCTCAGGTGGATAAATCGTAGGAGCTGGGATTTTTAGTTCTATTGGTAGAGGATCATAATTTTGGTGTGGAAAACTGACGTTCCAGGTTTTTCTTTTTTCTTTTAAAACATCAAGTTCACCAGGGTCAAACCCTAACTCTTCTAAAGCCTTCTTAGCTAAATCTTCTGGGAGAGCCATCCCATGCCACTTAGGATCATTTTCCATAAAAGAAATTCCTTTGCCCATCACCGTGTGGGCTATGATAGCTGTAGGATGTTCAGGATTAGATACTTTTTTTTCGATGGCAACCTTGAGTGCTTGAAAAATCTGTTGAAAGTCGTGTCCGTCGATCTCTAATACATTCCATTTTGTGGCTTCTATTTCTGCTTTCAAATCTTGCGGCATTACTTCAGAAATTTTGCCCCCTATTTGTAACTGATTATAGTCTATTAAGGTGATAAGATTGTCAAGTTTAAATTTAACCGCCCATCTTCTGGCCTCGATTACTTGACCCTTTTGTTGTTCTCCATCTCCCATAAAACAAAACACAAGATTAGAAAGATTTTTAAGTTTTAACGCTTGAGCCATACCACAGGCTGCTGAAAGGCCTTGACCAAGGTTACCTGTGTTCCATTCTACCCCTGGTACTGATTGTTCTACATGCCCTGCGAAAGCAGAACCAGCCCTTCTGAATTCCATCAAAAAGGGTTCTTCAGGAAAGAAGCCGTATTCGCAAAGCACACTATAAACCCCAGGACTTATATGCCCATGGCTAATTAAGATTCTATCTCTTTCTAATGCCCTAGGATTTTGCGGGTTAACCTTAGCTAAAGAATAGACTACCAAAAGTAAACTTAAAGAAGAAAGAGACCCACCTGGATGCCCACATCCTGCTAAAGTAGTAGAAAGAATAATCCTTCTAGCACATCTTCTAAAAGCTTTTTCAAACCATTTTATCTGTTCTTCAGTAAGACTTCCCTGTTTTATGTCTATTTTAAGCATTTTGACACCTCAACCGTAAAAATTGATTAACATTTATAACTTGAGATATAGAAAAATCAAGAGGAAAGACTTAATTTTTAACCGGATTTTTTTTCTCTTCTGATAGCTATAACTCCTGTTCTTACGATTTCTTTGATCCCCATAGGTTTAAGTAATTCTATCACTGCTTCCAACTTATCTCTATCACCTGTAACTTCTATTACATAGGTTTTGGGACTTACGTCTACTATTTTACAGCGAAAAATTTCACAAATTCTAAAGATTTCATCTCTGTTTTCCTTTTCAGCCTTTACTTTGATAAGAGCCATTTCTCTTTCAACGTGATCTCCTTCTTCGGTTACGTTAACCACTTTATAAACATCTATAAGCCTTCTCAATTGCTTTAAGATTTGCTCTAATATTTGCTCGTCCCCATGGGTTACCAAGGTAAGATGTGAAAGAGTAGGGTCTAAAGTTTCGGCCACACAAAGGCTGTCTATGTTAAATCCTCTTCCGCTAAAAAGTCCTGCTATTCTGGCAAGAGCTCCGGGTGTATTTTCTACAAGGACTGAAAGGGTATATCTTTTGGTTTCCATAAATTCCCCCTTTTCCATATTATAAAAGTATCATTTCTGTGGTGGCCTTTCCTGCAGGTACCATCGGAAAGACCCCTTCTTCTGGAGCAATATGGATGTCAAGGATTACCAAAGAATTCGTTTGCAAAACCTTTTTTAACGCTGGTTCAACTTCTTCTGGTCGGGTTATTCTCATTCCTACAGCTCCATAGGCTTCGGCTAACTTAACAAAGTCAGGAATCACCTGAAATTTAACTGCAGAATATCTTTTTCCGTAAAAAAGTTCTTGCCATTGACGGACCATCCCTAAAAACCCGTTGTTTAAAATGATGATTTTAATAGGAAGTCTTTGCTCTACAGCGGTGGCTAATTCTTGAATATTCATCTGAATAGATCCATCTCCTGCTATATCTATTACCAATTTATCAGGGTTACCTATTTGGGCTCCAATTGCTGCTGGGAAACCAAATCCCATCGTGCCTAATCCACCTGAGGTAATAAGCGACCGAGGATGTTTAAACTTATAAAAAAGCGCAGTCCACATCTGATTTTGTCCTACTTCGGTGGCGATGATAGCCTCCCCTTTAGTAAGTTCCCATAGTTTTTCTATCACAAACTGAGGTTTTATGTAATCTCCTTCTTGTTTGTAGGTCAAGGGATACCTTCTTTTCCAGATGTTAATCTGTTCCCACCAATCGGTAAATCGTTCTTCCCAGTATTTTTTATCTTTTCCTCCTTGTTTTACAAACTCTAATAACCGTTTTAAAGCCCTTTTACAATCTGCTACTATAGGAACGTCAACTTTTACGCTTTTTTGAATAGAACTTGGGTCTATATCTATATGAATGATTTTTGCTCCAGGTGCAAAAGCATCTACTTTGCCAGTTACTCGGTCATCAAAACGTACCCCTACGGCTAAGAGTACGTCACAGTTGGCTACTGCCATGTTTGCATAGTAGGTACCATGCATCCCTAACATTCCCAAACTCTGTTCGTGGTCGCCAGGAAAAGCACTTAACCCCATCAGGGTCATAACCACCGGTAATTTTAATTTTTCAGCTAATTTCCTCGCTTCTTCAGAAGCATTAGCAGAAATTACCCCTCCTCCTAACATCAAGACAGGTCTTTCTGCGTTTTCTAAAAGTTGATAAGCCCTTTCTATCTGCTTTATATGAGGTTCGTAAACAGGATTGTAACTTCTTAGTTTTATTTCTTCAGGGTAATTAAACTCACCTTTAGCTTGTTGAATATCTTTAGGTATGTCCACTAGAACCGGTCCAGGTCTTCCTGTTTTTGCTATATAAAAGGCTGCTTTTATGATGGTAGGAAGGTCTTCTATACGTTTTACCAAAAAATTATGCTTGGTAATAGGCCTGGTTATTCCAGTAATATCTACCTCCTGAAAGGCATCATTTCCGATTAACCTAGTAGGAACTTGACCAGTTAGTACTACTATCGGAATAGAATCCATATAAGCGGTAGCAATTCCTGTAACCGTGTTGGTAGCACCAGGTCCTGAAGTAACCAAAACTACCCCTACCTTACCTGTAGACCTTGCATACCCGTCAGCAGCATGTGTAGCTCCTTGTTCATGTCTTACTAGTACATGTTTTAGATCTGGTGTTTTGTAAAGCTCATCATAAATATCTAAGATTGCCCCACCAGGATATCCAAAAAGAACCTCCACTCCCTCTCGCTTTAAAGCTTCTATCACCATTTTTGCACCAGTCATAATCGCACCCAAAGCAATCCCTCCTAAAGAGTATATAACTTTAAAAACTTTTTTAAATGATATAGATTTTTAGTCTATCTCTATCCCTTCTTTTGTTTTTATTATTTTATATATTTTTTCTTTAATATAAAGTTTTTCCTTTTTAAGTTCCTTAAGTTTAACCTCTTCTTCTGGGGTAAGATAAGGTTTTTGAGAAAGTTCAGCTACTTGGTTTTCCATCTCCTGATGTTTCTCAAGAAGCTCATTGATTTCTGGATATTTGTCGGCAAATTTTTTAACCAGCTCTTTGTCCATTTTTACCTCCCTCCTTTTAAAGGATAATATGCATATTTTTTAAAAACATATCATGTGAAAAAATTCTTTAAAATAAGAAATTACTACTCATTGTTTTGGTTTATTTAGGGTTATTTGTTAATGCTTTTAACAGTTCAATAGGTAAAGGAAAGAGTATTGTGGAATTTTTTTCACTTGCAATCTCTGTAAGAGTTTGTAAATACCTTAGTTGAAGGGTTATTGGATTTTGTGCCATAATTTGGGCAGCTTCAAGTAAGGTCTTAGAGGCTTGGTACTCACCATCAGCGCTGATTATTTTGGCCCTTCTTTCTCTCTCAGCTTCAGCTTGTTTAGCCATAGCCCTTTTCATTTCTTCTGGAAGGTCTATTTCTTTAATCTCTACCTTCGAAACCTTGACACCCCAAGGTTCTGTTTCTGCATCAAGGATTTCTTGGATTTTTAGATTAAGTTTTTCTCTTTCGGCTAACACTTCATCAAGCTCTGCTTGACCACAGATGCTTCTTAAGGTGGTTTGGGCTAATTGACTGGTAGCATAATGATAATCTTCTACTTGAAGAAAAGATTTTTCTGGGTCTAATACCCTATAATATACTACGGCACTTACCTTAATAGAAACATTATCCTTAGTAATAACCTCTTGAGGAGGAACGTCTAAAGTAACCGTTCTTAGGTCTATTTTTACCATTTTATCTATGATTGGAAGGAGTATAATCAGCCCTGGGCCTTTAACCGCTAAAAATTTACCTAACCTAAGAACTACCGCCCTTTCATATTCATTAATTACCTTTACTGAGGTTTGTAAAAACAGTAAGATCAAAATAACAATGAAAATTAACGTAAAACTCATAACACCCTCCTGCAATTTTTATGTTAGTTTTTGCTTAACATATGTTGCGTTGTATAGTAATAATATGGACAACAACAAAATAAAGAGGGACAAGGACTCCATAACTCTTAGGCTTAAAAGCCTCGAGAGGAGTCTGTC